>JBDTDW010000001.1:0-4599 GCA_039922855.1 Candidatus Nanopelagicales bacterium
GCCACGTAGCTCTCGACCAGCCCTTATGAGCGCTCGGGGGTGGGCCGGCTAACGCGGCGGGGTCGGTGTGTTCCAGCACCGCCGCGGCCGCCGCCCCCGGAGAACTGATCGAACAGGTGTCCCACATGACACCGAACCTACGGGCCACCTCCGACGGTCAAATCATCATAAACCCTTGTATCCACAGGCTATTTCCGTGGCTCTTGTAACAGATCTGTAACTGCCTCCGGGGTGTCGCGTCGATAGCTCCACCTATGGCGGCTACCTCAGTGAACGTGGACGACTTCGCGCCTGTTGCCGCGCTGGGTACGGGGAGAGTGAGTCAGCTGCGCCTTGCCTCGCCGTGTGGTGGGGTCTGCCTGGCACGTGACGAGGCGCGCGCAGTTGACCTTGACGCTGCGTCAATGTCTAGGGTCGGTCGGGCCGGAGATGCCGGCCGAGCTGATGAGAGGTCGAGGCAGCGTGTCCTGGTCGATCGTGGAGGTGTCGCGCCTGTCTGGGGTCACGTCGCGAACCCTTCGTCACTACGACCAGATCGGGCTGTTGCCGCCAGCTGGTGTCCTGGGCAACGGCTACCGCTACTACGAGCAGGAGGAGCTGTTGCGGCTGCAGCAGATCCTGGTGCTTCGCGAGCTGGGCGTCGGGCTGGCGGAGATCGGTGAGATCTTGCGCCAGGAACGGGACCAGCTGGCGACGCTGCGTTCCCACCACGAGCGATTGCTGCGGGAGCGGGACCGGCTGGCGCTGGTGGCACGTACCGTCGAACGGACCATCGCCGAGCTCGAGAGAGCACAGCTCGAAAGACCGGAAGGAGGGGCGACCATGCCCAAGATCAACAGGCCGGAGAACCTCTTCGAGGGGTTCGACCCGACGGAGTACGACCAGGAGGCCCGGGAACGCTGGCCGCAGCAGTGGGAGCAGTCCAAGCGGTTCACGGACACCCTGACGGCCGAGGACACCGAGCGGATGCAGCGTGAGATGACGGCTGCCATGATCAGGATGGCGGAGGCGATGGCTGCCGGCACCGACGTCGCCGACCCGCTGGTGCAGGACGAGGTTGATGCCGCGTACCAAGGTGTCTGCCGGTTCTGGACCCCGGATGCCGAGGCATTCAAGCACCTTGGTCAGATGTACGTCGACGACGCGCGTTTCACCGCGACGTACGACAAGATCGCGCCGGGGCTGGCCACGTACTACCGGGACGCCATGGCGGTCTATGCGAACACCCGACTGGGTTAGCAGCGGACGGTCAGTACACGAGGGCCTGGACGCCGGGGGCGAGGATCTCTTGTACGAAGGTGGCCGCGCCTGCGACCCGCACGCGAGGGATCACGTCCGCGGGCGTGATCCCTCGTCGGGCCGCGCACTGGGTGCACAGTGTCACGGTGCCGCTCTCGAGAACTGCCTCCAGCAGGTCGACAAGTGGCGCGGCCTGCTCGAGCTGGAACTGCTCGGCCCGACCGGGGACGGCGAACCATGCCGACTCCCCCGTGAACCACAACGAGACGGTGACCCCGGCGGCCACCGCGGTCGCGGCAACGGTCATCCCCTGGCTGGCGCGCTCCGGTGCGTCCGAACCCGCGGTGAGCTTGAGGACCAGTGAGCGTTCGATCACCATCGCGTCAGGCTATGCCGGTCGCTGAACATCCCACTCACCGCGGCGGGCCGGACTGCTTCGGTGTCGCTGCCCGACTAGTGTTCAAGCGTGTGGGCTCAGGGCTTTGCCGGTGCGCTGGTTCTGGCCGCCGTGATGCTCACGTCGTTCGCCGGATACCTGGTCTTCCGGCTCTTCGCCGGTGACCGTTGAGACCGGTGGGGGTGATCACGTGACGAGCGCGGTCGATGATGGTCTGCCCACGGCGCTGCGCCCGCTGTCATGGCTCATCGGCACGTGGGTCGGCGTGGGGGTCGGTGGCTACCCGACCATCGAGGACTTCAGGTTCGGTCAGGAGATGTCGTTCTCCACCGACGGCCGGCCGTTCCTGTCCTACCGCACCCGCAGCTGGCTGCTCGATGACGATGGCAACCAGGTCCGGCCGCTGGCAACCGAGACCGGGTTCTGGCGTCCGCGGCCGGACAACGGTGTGGAGGTCCTGCTAGCCCACCCGACCGGTTACGCCGAGGTATGGGTCGGGGAGGTCACCGTGACGGGGATCGTGGACGCGGTGATCACGGGTGCCCGCGTCGAGCTGAGCACCGACGTGGTGGCCCGTACGGCCTCGGCCAAGGAGTACACCGCCGGACATCGGCTGTACGGGCTCGTCGATGGCGAGCTGCTCTGGGCGTACGACATGGCGGCTGTCGGTCAGCCGCTGCAGTCCCACCTGTCCGCGCAGTTGCGGCGGACGTGAACGTCGTGGCGCAGTCCGAGCCCGACTGGGCACTGCGCCTTCGGGGGCAGGGCTATCGGGTGACGCCGCAGCGCCAGCTCGTCCTCGAGGCCGTCAACCGCCTGGACCACGCGACGCCGGAGTCCATCCTCGTCGAGGTCCAGCGCACTGCCGAGGGCCTGAACCTCTCGACGGTCTACCGGGCGCTGGAGGTGCTCGAGCGTGTGGGGCTCGTCACCCACGCCCACATCGGTCACGGTTCGCCCGCGTACCACTCCGTCACCGAGCGACCCCACCTGCACCTGGTGTGCGCGAACTGCGGCAAGGTCACGTCTGTGGATGCCGACATCGCCGGGCCCTTCATGGTGACTTTGGTGCAGCAGACCGGGTTTCACCCCGACATCGGCCACTTGTCGCTGCAGGGACGGTGTGCCGAATGCGCGGATACGGGAACGTCGTGAGCCTGGGGCCGGTGCTGCCGTGGGCGAAAGGACGCAACCTGGCGGCCTCATCGGGAAGGAAGCGGCCCCGGTGATGGTTGCCGCTGCCGTGGCCGCCTACGCAAGCCCCGCCCTCACGCTGGCCGGTGCGTGCCCGGCGCCGGAGGACTCCCACGACGCCGGGGTGCCCTGGCACTACGGGGATCCGCATGCCGAGCAGCTCCGACTGCTCGAGGGCGTCGGTGCGGTCGATCTCTCGCACCGCGCCGTCGTCCGGATCGCCGGGCCGGACCGGCGCAGCTGGCTGCACACCATCACCACCCAGCACCTCAGCGACCTGCCCGCCGGGCAGTCCACGACGACGCTGGTACTGAGCCCGAACGGTCACGTCGAGCACGAGCTGCACGTCGTCGATGACGGCGAGGCGACCTGGCTGATCGTCGAGGCTGCTGCGGTGCCGGGGCTGCTCGACTACCTGGCGTCGATGCGGTTCATGCTGCGGGTCGAGGTCACCGACGTCACCGCCGACTGGGCCGTGGTGGGGGAGCCAGACCGCCCGGGGGGCGAGCCGGAGCTGGCCTGGCGGTCCCCGTCGCAGTTCGCCGAACCGGGCGGCGCCGACGCCGTGACGACGGGGTACGTACCGCATCGACCGGCCCCGTGGGCCGTACGCGAGACCCTCGTACCACGCGAATCGCTGTCCGCTCGGCTGGCCGCGAGCGGGGCACCGGCGGGGACCTGGGCCTGGGAGGCGAACCGGGTCGCCGCGGGGGTTCCTCGGCTGGGGTACGAGACCGATCACCGTACGATCCCGCACGAGGTCGGGTGGGTGCCGGCGGCCGTGCACCTGCAGAAGGGCTGCTATCGCGGGCAGGAGACCGTGGCCCGGGTGCACAACCTGGGTCGCCCGCCACGCCGGCTCGTGCTCCTGCACCTCGACGGCAGCGACGACCGCGATCCCGTGTCGGGGGACGCGGTCGAGCTCGCGGGTCGCGCCGTCGGGCGGGTCACCTCGGTGGCGCGCCATCACGAGCTGGGCCCGATCGCTCTCGCGGTCATCAAGCGCTCGGTGCCCGCCGATGCCACCCTCACGGCCGGGGGCGTCGCGGCCGCCCAGGAGATCGTGGTCGCGCCCTGAGGCTGCGCCGAGCGCAGTCAGGGAACCGGCCGGCGCGGAGCGGGCGCGGGCGTGGGAACGTAGCGGGCAGTCCCGCGCAGGATCCGCGAAGTGAAGGGCAGCTCGTGAACGGTGTGCACAAGGAAGTCACGAAAGCGGTGATCCCGGCCGCAGGGCTGGGGACCCGGTTCCTGCCTGCGACGAAGTCGACCCCCAAAGAGATGCTCCCCGTCGTCGACAAGCCGGCGATCCAGCTGGTGGTGGAGGAGGCGGTGGCATCCGGCCTGTCCGACGTGCTCATGGTGACCGGGCGTAGCAAGCGCGCGCTCGAGGACCACTTCGACATAGCACCGGAGCTCGAGATGGTGCTGGAGGCGAAGGGTGATCACGATCGACTGGAAGCCGTACGCGCCAGCAGCAACCTCGCCACGGTCCACTATGTCCGCCAGGGCGAGCCGCTCGGCCTAGGTCACGCGGTGCTGTGCGCCTCCGACCACGTCGGCGACGTCCCGTTCGCGGTCATGCTCGGCGACGACCTGATCGACCCCCGTGACCCGCTGCTGTCCCGGATGATCTCGTTGCGCGAGCGCGTCGGTGGCAGTGTCGTCGCGCTGCTCGAGGTGCCGGCCGAGCAGATCAGCCTGTACGGCTGCGCCGCTGTCGAGCCCTTGGCCGGGTCCGACGACCGTTCCGAGGTGACAGTCACCGACCT
>JBDTDW010000002.1:0-3316 GCA_039922855.1 Candidatus Nanopelagicales bacterium
GTCCGTGCCGAGCGGGTCGTTCGGCAGGTCGACGGCCAGGCTTCCGGCGAGGGCGTAGGCGATCACCAACGGTGGTGAGGTGAGGAAGTTCATCTGCGTCTCGGCGTGGATCCGGCCCTCGAAGTTGTGGTTGCCTGACAGCACCGAGCACACCGTCAGGTCCCCCTCGCTCACCGCGGCGCTGACCTGCGGGATCAGCGGCCCGGAGTTGCCGATGCAGGTGGTGCACCCGTACCCGACGAGATCGAACCCGAGCTTGTTCAGGTACGGCGTCAGGCCGGCTCGCTCGTAGTAGTCGGTAACCACCCGCGAACCCGGCGCAAGTGAGGTCTTGACCCACGGCTTGCTGCTCAGCCCTCGTTCGACCGCCTTCTTCGCCAACAACCCTGCGCCGATCATCACCGACGGGTTCGACGTGTTCGTGCACGAGGTGATGGCCGCGATCACGACATGGCCGTTGTCCAGGTCGCCTGTGCGACCGTCCGCGAACCTGGTCGGCACCGGGTTCGAGGGCCAGGCCCGCCCCGGGCCGGTACCCGAGCGTTCGACCGGCTCCTGGTCGTCGGCGATCCGGTCGAACGCGATCGGGTCGCTGGCGGGGAACGACTCCGAGGACGCCTCGTCCAGGCCGGTCAGCTCGGCCGGGGCCCGAGACCCGTCGGTGAGGATGTCGCGTACGACTCGGCGGGCGTCGGCGAGCGCGATGCGGTCCTGGGGGCGCTTAGGCCCCGCGATCGAGGGTTCCACGCCCCCCAGGTCGAACTCGATGGTCTGCGAGTACGTCGGCTCGTGCTCGGGCTCGTGCCACAGGCCCTGCAGCTTCGCGTACGCCTCGACAAGCTCGACGTGCGACTCACTGCGTCCGGTCAGGCGCAGGTAGGACAGCGTCTCGGCGTCGATCGGGAAGATCGCGCAGGTCGAGCCGTACTCCGGGCTCATGTTGCCCAAGGTCGCCCGGTTGGCCAGCGGGATCCGTGCCACGCCGGGCCCGTAGAACTCCACGAACTTCCCGACCACCCCGGTGCGTCGCAGCAGCTCGGCGATGGTGAGCACCAGGTCGGTCGCGGTGGTGCCCTCGCGCAGCTCGCCGGTGAGCTTGATCCCCAGGACCTGGGGGATCAGCATGCTCATCGGCTGGCCGAGCATGGCGGCCTCCGCCTCGATCCCGCCCACGCCCCACCCCAGGACGCCGAGGCCGTTGACCATCGGGGTGTGCGAGTCGGTGCCGACCAATGTGTCCGGGTAGGCCTGCAGCCCATCCGGCCCCGGTCGGGTGAACACCACGCGGGCCAGGTACTCAAGGTTGACCTGGTGGCAGATGCCGGTGTCCGGGGGCACGACAAGGAAGTCGTCGAACGCGTGCTGCGCCCACCGCAGGAGCTGGTAGCGCTCCTGGTTGCGAGCGAACTCCAGATCGGCATTGAGGCGGAAGGCGTCCAAGCGCCCGAACACGTCGGCGATCACCGAGTGGTCGATCACCAGCTCAGCAGGGATCAGCGGGTTGATCCGTTGCGGGTCCCCGCCGAGCGCGGCCATCGCGTCGCGCATTCCGACCAGGTCCACCACGCACGGGACGCCGGTGAAGTCCTGCAGCAGCACCCGGGCGGGGGTGTACTGGATCTCTCTGCCGTGCTCGGCGGTGGGATCCCACGACGCCAGCGCGCTCACCTGGTCCGCGGTCACCCGGTGCCCGTCCTCGCAGCGCGCCAGGTTCTCCAGCAGAACCTTCAAGCTGTACGGCAGGCGCGCCGATCCCTCGATCCGGTCGAGGCGGTGGATCTCGTAGGTCTGGTCCCCGACCGAGATGCGGTCCTTCGTACCGAAGCTGTTCGCAGTCACGATGTCTCTCCTCGCGGTCGGTCCGGCGCTCGAGCCGGTACGGGGCTCGCCCGGCGTCAGGTCGGGTTGATCGGTTCGATCTCACCGATGGCGTGCAGAGCGAGCGTGGAGTGGGCGTACGCGCCGCCGGCACGCATCTCGGCGGCCACCCAGATCGCCTCCATGATCTCCTCCGGGCTCGCGCCCCTGCGCTTGGCCAGCTTGGTGTGCCCGTCGATGCAGTACGGGCACTGCGTCGTGTGGGCCACCGCAACGGCGATCAGCTGCTTGGTGTTCTCCGGCAGAGCGCCATCGGCGAACACCGCGTGACTGAAGGCGTCGAACGCATCGTTAACCGCCGGCGCGAGCTCGCGGCGGCGAGCCGCCAGCGCGGGGGTGGCCCTGGGGAAGGGAAGGTCGCTCATCGGGTTCTCCTGTCCGGCGGACCGCCAGTGAGGCCCCGCCCTCCTTGCCACGTTGGCCCCGCCCCGAGCGGGAGTCAAGTCGGGGCCGGTGGGCGCACACGTGACCCGCGTGAACACTGGTGCATCGGGGCGGGCGAGGCTAATGTGACTGGTGGGGCTGGTGGTTCGATGGCGCCGGACCCGTACGACCGGACGTTCTGCTCGAGGCCGCTGGGGAAGGTGACCCTCGAGAACAGGAGTCCCACCATGGCCGAGCACAGGAAGCTCGCCGCAGCGACCCCGAACGGCGCCGTCATGGCGCGTACCCGCGGGGTCGTCTTCGTGCATTCCGCCCCCCGAGCACTGGCGCCGCACGTGGAGTGGGCACTGGGCGCTGCCCTGGGCAGTCCCGTGCACCTGGACTGGGCCGACCAGCCGGTCTCACCGGGCCACGTCCGCGCCGAGGTCTGCTGGACCGGTCGCCCAGGCACCGGCGCACGCATCGCGTCGGCGCTTCGCACCTGGGAGCGGCTGCGGGTCGAGGTGACCGAGGAGCCCAGCGACGGCCACGAGGGGGAGCGGTTCTCCCTGACGCCGAGCCTGGGCATCCACCGGGCCGTCATCGGCCTGAACGGGGACGTGCAGGTCTGCGAGGAGCGGCTGCGGGGTGCTCTAGAACGCGCCGGGAACGCCCTGGGTCCGTTGCGGGAGGAGCTGAGGCTGTTGCTCGGCGCCCCGTGGGACGCCGAGCTCGAACCGTTCCGCTGTGCCGCCGACGGCTCCCCGGTGCGTTGGTTGCACCAGACCGGCTGAGCCCTGGCCCTCGGTGGGTGAACTCGAGCTCGAGCCATCGAGCCAAGCCGTCCTCGGAACCGGCGACGTCCTTGAGCCCGTCATCGTCGAGGACTGTTGTGGCCAAGCGGAACCCGAGCCCAGGTCGAGCCAGCCACCCGGGCCACCGGTCATGACATCGCCGAGCTCCTGCGGTAGACCTACCAACGGTCGAGCCGATACCGCGGCCAGGTCGGCCGGACCCTCCTGACGAGAGATCACTGATGTCTGCTTCCGCCAGGCGGCAGCGATATCGGCGCGGG
>JBDTDW010000003.1:0-6302 GCA_039922855.1 Candidatus Nanopelagicales bacterium
CTGCGCTGGAGGCCCTCCTGCTGGTGGCGGATCTGCCGATGGACGTCCTGACCCTCGCCAGCCTGACGCGGCGTCCGGCCGACCAGGTCGGTGCCGCTCTCGCCGAGATCAGCGCCGGCTACGAGAACCAGGGGCGCGGCTTCGACCTACGCGAGGTGGCAGGGGGGTGGCGCTTCTACACCCGCGACGACTGCGCGGACGTGGTTGAACGTTTCGTCCGGGACGGCCAGCAGACCCGGCTGACCCAGGCCGCGCTGGAGACGTTGGCCGTCATCGCGTACCGCCAGCCGGCGAACCGGGCCCGAATCTCCGCCGTGCGTGGCGTGAACGTCGACGGGGTCGTCCGCACGCTGGTCAACCGCGGTCTGGTCGAGGAGGCGGGAGCCGACGACGACACGGGCGCGGTCCTGTACCGCACGACCGAGTTCTTTCTCGAGCGCCTCGGGCTGATGTCCTTGGACGATCTCCCACCCCTGGCTGACTATCTACCTGACATCGATGCGCTCGACGATCTGCTCGATGAGACCTCCAGCTGAGATTGAGTCAACCTGTGCCAGCATCACCAGCACGACCCGAGACCGACATACGCCTGCAGAAGGTGTTGGCCTCAGCGGGGATAGGTAGTCGGCGAGCTTGCGAGGCGCTGATCGACGAGGGCCGCGTCGAGGTCGACGGGCAGATCGTCCTGGAGCAGGGGATGCGGGTCGACCCGGGTAGTGCGGTGATCCGTGTCGATGGGCTGCGTATCCCGACCGCACCGGGTCACGTGGTGCTGGCCTTGAACAAGCCGCGCGGCGTGCATTCCACGATGACCGATGACCGAGGCCGGCCGTGCGTGGGCGACATCCTCAAGGGGCGCAAGGAGCGGCTGTTCCATGTCGGCCGCCTCGATGCCGACACCGAGGGGCTGCTGCTACTGACCAACGACGGCGCTCTCGCGCAGCGGCTCAGTCACCCCTCCCATGGTGTGCCGAAGACTTACCTCGCGCAGGTGCGGGGAACGATTCCGCGAGACCTGGGCCGCCGGCTGCGCGGCGGTGTCGAGCTGGCCGACGGTCCGGTACGCGTCGACAAGTTCCGGGTGGTGTCCTCCCACCAGGGCAAGTCCTTGGTGGAGCTGGTGCTTCACGAGGGACGAAATCACATCGTGCGTCGGCTTCTGAGCGAGGTCGGTCACCCCGTCGAGGCTCTCGTACGCACGCATGTCGGACCGATCTCGCTGGGGGACACCAAGCCTGGTCGCCTGCGGGTGCTCGGGCTCACCGAGGTCGGTGAGCTGTACCGCTCCGTAGGCATGTGACGCGTCCAGGTGTTTCGGGCTGGCCGCCGACCGGCGCCTAGGCTGTCGGGCGGCATCAGCAGCACGCGAGCTCAGAGGGGAGCGTCACATGGCGGTACGCGCTGTTCGCGGGGCGACGCGGCTCGCCCAGGACGACCCCGGCGAGATGGCCGACGCGGTCTCCGAGCTGCTCGACGAGATGTTCGTACGCAACGAGCTCACGACGGACCAGCTGATCAGCATCGTGTTCACAGCGACCTCAGACCTGGTCTCCGGGTTCCCGGCGACCGCCGCCCGACGGCTGGACCTCGCTGACGTGCCGTTGCTGTGCGCTCAGGAGCTCGAGGTGATAGGGGCCCTGAGCCGGGTGGTGCGTGTCATGGCCACGGTCGAGACCGACCTTCGACGGGACCAGGTGGTCCACGTCTACCTGCGCGGCGCAGAGGTACTCCGGCTGGACCTGGCTCAGTGACCCAGGCTTCCGACGACACCGCCACGCTGCTCGTGATCGGCACCGGACTGGTAGGGACTTCTGTCGCACTCGGCGCCCGGGCTCAGGGATGGCGCGTCTGGGTCCACGATGCCGACCCTGACGTGGCGCGGCACGCCGCCGCCAAGGGAGCCGGTGAGGTTGGGCTACCCACCTCGGACCCTGATCTTGTCGTGTTGGCCGTCCCCCCGGCGGTGATCCCGGCAGTCGCCGCCGAATATCTGAAGCGATACCTGACCTCGACATTCACCGATGTCGGAAGTGTGAAGTCTCATATCGTGGATGAGACCGTGGCCCTCGGGGCTGACGTCAGCCGCCTTGTTCCTGGGCATCCGATGGCGGGCGGTGAGGTGCCCGGGCCCGACGCGGCCCGGGCCGACCTGTTCGCCGACCGAGTCTGGGTCCTCACCCCGGATGCGCGCGCCGATACGGCGCGTGTTGACCAGGTGGCGGCATTCGCGGCGGCCCAGGGGGCGGTGGTGACCCGCTGGGACGCCGCAGCCCACGACCGTGCGGTGGCGCTTACCTCGCACGCCCCCCAGCTGCTCAGCACACTCCTGGCGGCTCGATTGGCCGATCGGGACCCGGCGGACGTGCAGCTGAGCGGGCAGGGACTGCGGGACATGACCCGGATAGCGGGATCCGACCCCGGGCTCTGGACACAGATCCTGCTGGCGAACGCGTTGCCCGTTCTCGACGTCCTGGAGGCGATCCGGGCGGACCTCGACACGGTCGTGACTGCCCTGCGCAACGTGGCGGCCGGATCGGCGTCCGCGACCAGAGAGGCGGAGCAGGTCCTGCGAGACGCGATGACTCGCGGCAACTCCGGGCACGCGCGGATCCCGGGCAAGCACGGGTTGTCCCCGGCGGAGGCGTTCTCGACCGTTCTCGTGAGCGTCACGGACCGGCCCGGCGAGCTGGCCCGGCTGTTCGCCCTGGCAGGTGGTGCGCAGGTGAACCTGGAGGACGTACGGATCGACCATGTGTTGGGCCGACCCACCGGGTTGGTGGAGCTCACGGTCACCAGGGACCGGGAGACGGTCCTGGCCGAGGCGCTGGCGGCGGACGGGTGGACTGTGCGCTGGTAGCCGCCGCATCGGTGGGCGTGGTCAGTGCCGACGTCAGGTGAGACGGCTGGGTCGATCGGCGCGTTGGGCCGTACCATGACCAGCGGTGTCCGCGGCTGGTCGCGCGCCGTTCCCGCGCTGGTAGCGCACCGCCCTGTCAGGAGCATGTCGTGAGCGCGTCGGTGACTTCCCCGCGGGTCCTTGCCATCGACGGGCTGTCGGGTTCGGGGAAGTCGACGGTCGCCCGGGCCGTGGCGGGCCGCCTTGGCTGGGCCTTCCTGGACACCGGGGCCATGTACCGAGCCGTCACGCTTGCGGTGCTGCAGAACGGGATCGACCCGGCGGACAAGGCGGCCGTCGTGGGGCTGCTCGGCACGCTCGTCGTCGAGGTCACGACAGATCCGAGGGACGTACGGGTCACTCTCGATGGTGTCGACGTGGCGGGCGCCATCAGGACACCGGCCGTTACGTCCGCAGTGTCCACCGTGAGCGCGCTGCCGGAGGTCCGTGCGGTGCTGTTGCAGTGGCAGCGCGAGGCCGTGAAGCGCGCCAGCGACACCGGGATCGTGGTGGAAGGGCGCGACATCGGGACGGTCGTGCTGCCCGAAGCGCCTGTCAAGATCTTCCTGGTGGCCGATGCGCCGGTTCGTGCCGCGCGCCGGGCCGCGCAGGACGAAGAACGCACCGGTGGAGAACGCTCACAGGGGCAGGTGCTCGCCGAGCTGCAGCGCCGGGACAAGGCCGACAGCACTCGAGAGGTGTCGCCGTTGCGGGCCGCGCCGGACGCCGTCACGATCGATGCGAGTGAGCTGGACGTGGACGAGGTCGTCGCGTCGATCCTGCACCGGGTCACGGATTCGGTTCCGCGATGAGGCCTGACATTGCCCAAGGGCCTGCCGACCCCACAGCTCAGGAGCTCTCGTGACAGACCCGACCAACCATGGCGCGAACGACGCGGCTCCGGCCGAGTTCCTCGATCCCGCACTGCTGGAGGACGATCGCGGGTACGACGCCGACGCCGGCCCCGGCCCGGACGACATGGTGATCCAGCTCGACGTCGAGACCGACGACGAGTCGGACGACGACGCGTTCACCGAGCAGGCGCTGGCCGTCTACGGGCTCGACGTCACTGACTTCGACCTTCCGGACGAGGAGCCGGAGGTGGTTCTTCCCGTCGTGGCGATCGTGGGCCGCCCGAACGTCGGCAAGTCCACGCTGGTGAACCGGATCATCGGGCGCCGTGAGGCTGTGGTCGAGGACGTGCCGGGTGTCACGCGGGACCGCGTCAGCTACGAGGCGCACTGGGGTGGCGCGGAATTCCTGTTGGTGGACACGGGGGGTTGGGAGAAGAACCCCTCGGGGATGGCCGCACAGGTCGCCGCACAGGCCGAGCGAGCGATGGCGGAGTCCGACGTGGTGGTCCTGGTCGTCGACACGACGGTTGGAGCCACCGACGCGGACGAGCAGGTCGTGAAGGTGCTACGTCGGGGCGGCAAGCCCGTGGTCCTGGTCGCCAACAAGGTCGATGACAGCCGCGCTGAGGCTGATGCCGCACGGCTGTGGTCGCTGGGTCTGGGGGAGCCGTACGCCGTGTCGTCGTTGCACGGGCGGGGCTCCGGCGATCTGCTGGATGCGATCGTCGCAGCGCTGCCGGAAGAGGGCAGCCAGGTCGCCCCGCAACGCGGCCCGCGCCGGGTGGCCCTTCTGGGCAAGCCGAACGTGGGTAAGTCGAGCCTGCTCAACAAGCTGGTCGGGGAGCAGCGCGTCGTCGTCGACAGCGTTGCCGGGACCACGGTCGACCCGGTCGACGAGCTCGTCGAGATCGATGGAGTGCCATGGCGTTTCGTCGACACCGCCGGCATCCGCAAGCGGGTCCACGAGGCGACCGGCCACGAGTACTTCGCCAGTCTGCGTACCAAGGCGGCATTGGAGAAGGCCGAGGTGGCCGTAGTGCTGCTCGAGGCGAACGAGGTGCTGGCCGAGCAGGACCTACGAATCCTGACGATGGTCGTGGAGTCCGGGCGTGCCCTGGTGGTGGCGTACAACAAGTGGGACCTCATCGACGAAGAGCGACGCCACTACCTCGAGCGCGAGATCGACAGGGACCTGAACTTCGTACGATGGGCCCCGCGGGTGAACGTCAGCGCTCGCACCGGTCGGCACATGGACAGGTTCGTCCCGGCGCTGCAGTCAGCGCTCGCCGGATGGGACACCCGGGTGCCGACCGGGCGGCTGAATCAGTTCATGGCGGACCTGATGGCATCGCACCCGCATCCGGTGCGGGGCGGGAAGCAGCCGCGGGTCCTGTTCCTCACCCAGGCGGCCACCCGGCCGCCCACGTTCATCCTGTTCACGTCCGGCTTCCTCGAGGCGGGGTACCGACGATTCATCGAACGCCGGCTGCGCGAGGAGTTCGGGTTCGCCGGGTCCCCGATCCGGATCAGCCTGCGGGTACGCACCAAGCGGGGACGCAACGCCAAGCGGACCTGAGCCCGATGCCGTACGCCACCGCCCGTGGGGTAGCCTGCACTCGCCCGCCTGTCGACAGCCCGTCGACTCCGTGGGCTGTCGCGGGCTGTAGCGCAGTTTGGTAGCGCACTTGACTGGGGGTCAAGGGGTCGCAGGTTCAAATCCTGTCAGCCCGACCCGCATCGTCCCAGGTCAGAGGCTTAAGCGGTCGCCAGAAGCCGGGAACGTGCAACATACGTGCAAGAAGGGATCGGGTCCCGACTCGGTGACGGCGGCCTTCTCGTTGACGATCGTTGATGTTGCGGTCGAAGAATGCGCGGCAGCGCGTTGTTCGAGAACCGCGTCTTTGAGTGGTTCTTGAGGTGCGGTGACTGGGCATCTCGGTCACCACGGACCGTAATGGGGCCCGGTGACGCTGCGTGTCGAGAGCGCATCGTCGACCCCGCGTGCTCGATCGCAGGGGCCAAGGACTGCTGCCCGGATCCAGGATGGGACGGCGTCCGGGCCTGTCCATCGATTAACGATATTGATGTCGATGGCTGGTGGATCTGTCCAGGGTCTTGTCCACACCTGACCGGGACAGCAGGGGTATCTGATCACTTCGATCTTGGAGGCCGCATGGGGACCGATGCGTACGGTCGTGCTCGCCCCTACCAGCCATCACCGCCGCCCTAGCAGGAGGTGGCGGCATCCTCGCGCGTGGACGTGGTCGGGTCGGCTGATCCGAACCCACAGCAGTTGGCAGTGAGCTGGGGGTGAGTGTGAAGACGGTGCGCCGTCGCATCGCTGATGGCACGATCCGCGCGTACCGGATCGGCCCGCGCCTGATCCGGGTGGAGCGCGACTGCCTGCTGGGTCTGACCCGCCAGATCCCGGCGGTCTGGCGATGACAGCGACGCGGCGGCCTCACCGCGATAGCGGCGTCCAGGTCACCGGAGGAGGCTTGGGCTGCGTCGGCCAGCTGCCGACCACGGATGGCCTCCACGGCGTGGGCTGA
>JBDTDW010000004.1:0-5394 GCA_039922855.1 Candidatus Nanopelagicales bacterium
TCGCGGACGGGTCGTCGGGATCGTCAGCCACGTCCCCGAGCTGAAGGACCGCGTCCCAGAACGCCTGGAGGTCCGCCGCATAGCAGACGGTTCCTCCGTGGTCCGCGTCGTCGCCTGACCCACGCGCTCCTGGCACGAGCACGAGCTTGTGTCCAAGCCGTCAGCGTTCACGTATCCGACATCTTGACAACCTCCCGACTCAGGCGGTCGTACCGTGGCGTGACCATCGCCCGCATCCAAGGGCTGCTGACCAGCACTAGCATCGAGCGGAGCCCCTCGTTGATCATGGGATCCTGCGCTGTGATCCGTCGGTCGCAAGAGCACACGAACCCATGATCAACAACGAGGTGCTCACGACCACAGGACGGAGGTCTTGATGACCACGACCCGGACCGACGAACCAGAGCGCGAACGCGGCCCCCAGGTGTGGGCAGCGACCGCGATGTCGACTGAGGGCGAGGGAATGCGGTCCCGGTGGATCATTGCCCCGAACATCGATGGCTGGGCTGACATGGCGCTGTCGGAGTGGGAGCTGCAGGGCTCCGGTTGGACCGACCAGCACCCGCACGACGAGACGAACTTCGTCATCGCCGGCGAGCTGCACATCGAGTGCGACGGGCAGGAGGTCGTCCTCGGGCCCGGTGACTGCGCCCGCGTGCCGGCCGGTGCGGTGGGGCGGTACTGGGCTCCGGTCTACGCGCGGATGCTCGCCGTCTACGGCCCCAATCCCGCAGGCACGCGGACAGAGTACGGGGAGCAGTTCTAGCTCTGACGCGGCGCGAGTGACCGGACACGGCGCCGCTCGCCTTGCCGTGACACTCTCAGCTGGTGACTCTCGGGGTGGCTGCCTGGGCGATCGCCCGGGCCACCGCGGGGACGACGGCCTCGTCGAACACGCTCGGAACGATGTACGACGCATTCAGCCGGTCCGGCGTCACGACATCCGCGATCGCGTTGGCGGCGGCCAGCAGCATCTGGTCGGTGATCTCCCGGGCACCGCTGTCCAACAGGCCCCGAAAGACACCAGGGAACGCTAGAACGTTGTTGATCTGGTTGGGGAAATCGGAGCGGCCGGTCGCCACCACAGCGGCGTGCCGCTGCGCCTCGGTCGGGTCGATCTCGGGGTCGGGGTTGGCCATCGCGAACACGATCGCACCGGGTGCCATCCGCGCGACGTCCTCCGCACCGATGATGTACGACGCCGACACGCCGATGAACACGTCCGCACCGACCATTGCGTCGTGCACGGTGCCGGTCAGCCCCCGGGCGTTGGTACGGGCGGCAACTTCGGCCAGGTTCGGGTCCATCCCAGGGCGGTCCCGGTGGACGATGCCGCCGATGTCGACCGCGACGATGTCGGCCGGATTTTGCAGCAGCAGCAGCCGGATGATGGCGTTTCCGGCCGCGCCGACACCCGACACGACGATGCGGCAGTCGGTGATCTGCTTGCCCACCACGCGCAGGGCGTTGCGCAGCGCCGCGACCACGCAGATCGCGGTGCCGTGCTGGTCGTCGTGGAACACCGGGATGTCGAGCTTGGCCCGCAGTCGTGCTTCGATCTCGAAGCAGCGAGGCGCGGAGATGTCTTCGAGGTTGATGCCGCCGTACACCGGCGCGATGATCTCGACGGTACGAACGATCTCATCGGTGTCCGTAGTATCCAGGCACACCGGCCACGCATCGACGCCAGCAAACCGTTTGAACAGCGCGGCTTTCCCCTCCATCACCGGCAGCGCGGCAGCCGGGCCGATGTTGCCCAGACCCAGGACGGCCGTCCCGTCGGTCACGACGGCCACGGTGTTGCGTTTGATCGTCAACCGCCGGGCGTCCTCGGGGTTCGCGGCGATGGCAAGGCAGACCCGTGCGACCCCGGGGGTGTACGCACGGGACAGGTCGTCACGGTTCTTCAGAGCCACCTTGGACGTGACCTCGATCTTGCCGCCGAGGTGCACCAGGAACGTACGGTCGGAGACCTTGCGCACCGAGACGCCGTCCAGCGCATCGACAGCGGCCCTGATCTGCTGGGCGTGGTCCTCGGAGAATGCGTTGGCGGAAAGGTCCACGACCATCATCGCCGTGGACGACTCCACCACGTCGAAGCCGGTGATGACCCCGCCGGCCTGACCGACTGCGGTGGTCAGGTCACCGGCCGCGCTCGCGGAAGGCGTCGCGGCGATGCGCATGGTGATCGAGTAGCCGGGTCCGGGCGCGAGCATGTCGGGGCTCCTTGCGGGTCGGGGTACGCATACGGTCCCACATCGATCATGCGCTCGCCGGGAGCCGGATCTCGAAGCAGCATCCCTCCCCCTGGTTGCGTACCTCGACCGCTCCGTGATGGGCCGCCACGATTCCGTGCACGACCGCCAGCCCGAGCCCACTGCCCCCTGCGGCTCCGGGCGTGCGGGCCGGGTCGCCGCGCCATACCGGGTCGAACAGCCGCGCCAGGTCCGCCCTAGGGATGCCGCCACAGCCGTCGAGGACACGTACGCGCACGGCGTCATCACTGCTCTCGGCGATGATCTCGACGACCCCGTCGGCGGGCGTGGCCCGGATGGCGTTGATGACCAGGTTGCCCAGGGCACGGCCGAGCTCGCGGTTGTCCCCCACGACGGTCGCCGTGGTGTCGGCGCGTCCGATCAGGTGCACGCCACGGGCCCGGGCGACCGCATCATGGCTGGACAGCGCGTCGCTGACCAGTTCGCGCACCGCCACCTCCTCCACGCCGATGCGCAGCGCCCCCGCATGCAACCGCGCCACCTCGAACAGGTCGTCGACGAGCCGGCCCAGCCGCTCGGTCTCGATCACGATTCGGTGCGCGTACAGCTCGGGATCGTCCGCAACGCCGTCCTCCAGGGCCTCAGCCATCGCCCGGACCCCGGACAGCGGGCTGCGTAGGTCGTGGGAGAGCCAGGCCACGAGCTCGCGGCGGGAGGCCTCAACAGCGCCGTCCCGCTCGGCGCGCGCCTGGCCTTCGCGCTGCAGTCGTTCCAACCGGCGCACCCCGACCGCCAGCCAGATGCCCGAGATGAGCGCAATCGGTACGCACACCGCGAGCACGACGAGCAGCAACGTGATGTCGTGGGGGGCCAGGAACATGGAGACCGACGTCGTCGCCACCGCCGCGCACACCGCAACGACGGGAGTGAGAACGGCCGCCGGTGTGGCAAGCCATAATGCCTTGCGCGACACCAGCTTGACCGCCATTGCCCCGAGCAGCGCCACCAACGCGGCGGCACCGGCTGCCAGCACCAGACCCTGGGCCATCGGGTTCACGGGGGCCCTGCTGCCGTACCGGCCACGGCCGCCGGGACCCGAGCGTCCCAGCGGTACCCGACACCCCAGACCGTTACCAGCCGTGAGGGATGAGCCGGGTCGACCTCCAGCTTGCTGCGCAGCCGACGCACGTGCACGGTTACCGTCGACAGATCACCGAAGTCCCACTCCCATACCCGAGTCATCAGCTCCTGGCGGGTGAACGCACGACCCGGGTGCGCGACGACGAAGGCCAGCAGGTCGAACTCCCGGGTGGTCAACGCCAGTCGCGCGCCGGCGAGGACGACAGTACGGGCGGCGAGGTCGACGGCCAGGTCATCGTCGGTCAGCACGTCGTGCCCAGGACGGCGCTCCGGCCGAGTCGACCCGCCCGAGCGACGCAGGATCGCACGCACGCGCAGCACCAGCTCGCGCGGGCTGAACGGTTTGGCGACGTAGTCGTCCGCTCCCACCTCGAGCCCGAGGACACGGTCCTGCTCGTCGCCGCGTGCGGTCAGCATGAGGACGGGGACGTCGATCCCGCCGGCTCGCATCCGACGGCACACCTCCAGCCCGTCGATGCCGGGAAGCATCAGATCCAGGACGATGACGTCGTACGCCTGGCCCCGTTCGGCGCAGGAACGCACCGCCTCCAGCGCCGCGAACCCGTCCCCTACGTGCTCGACGTTCATCTCGGCGCGCCTCAGGTAGCCCAGAACCACGTCGGAGATCGTGAGGTCGTCGTCCACGACGAGAACCCGCGGCAGTCGTTCGGTGGTCACAAGCAACACTCTAGGCAGCGCAGCGCCAACCGCGCGCTCGGCTCACGCCGGCCGTCACCAGGCGGTAATGCCGATCGTCGCGGGGCATCTCGGTGCTCCCCGACGTGGCATCGTGCCAATTCTGGTTGCCGGTGGCTTCGGCTTCATCGCCGGCCACGTCACGGCCGACGACGACGAAGCGCGGTTCCTCGGGCGCGGCCAGGTGATCGCGGCACGGCTCTGTCGGTGTCATCGCAAGGCGGAGCGACCTAGCTCTTCGACAAGGTCAGCGGCTCTGGTGAGTCCGTTCCGCGCCCTGATGTCGGCCCCGATGGTTGCGACCCGCCCACGCAGGTCGGTATCTCGCAACAGCTGGCTGAGGGCGCCAGTCAGGTCCTCGTCGGCGAAGCGATAGGTGTCAAGGCGGATCCCGAGCCCGAGCTCATGGATCCGCTGCGCGTTGTCGTACTGGTCCCAGAACAACGGCAGCACGATCATCGGCTTGCCGAAGTGCAGGGACTCAGTCGTCGTGTTGTTCCCGCCGTGGGTCATCACGAGGTCGCACAGAGGGAGCACCCTGGTCTGCGGGACCTGCTCGGCGCCCCACATGTTGTCCGCCAGCTCGATCTCGGCGTGCAGCGGCCCCTTGGACACGATGAAGCGGTACGGGGTCACGGCGAGCACCGCAAGCACCCGGCGCATCAGCTCGACGTCGGCGCTGCCGAGCGACCCGAGACTGAAGTAGACGAGGGGCTCGGGTCGGTCGAGGAACTCCTGCGGGATCGTCAGCTCGTTGTCCGTCTCGCGTACCGAGGAGTCGATCCGGTGCCACGACGGGTCCAGCGGACGACGGTCGAGGTAGTCCGCCTCCTCCGGGTAGACATACAGGTTCAGGTCTCCGCGGTGGATGAACTCCAGGTCCGGCAGGGCCGGCGCGCCCTGCGCTCTCACCCACTCGTCGAACTCCTGCCACAGCTCGCGGTGCGTCCGGTCGTACTCGGCGCGGAATGCGTCCCAGCCCGAGCTGTCGTCCGCGGGGTAGCCGGAGAAGGTGGGCGCGACCCCGGATCCCTTCATCTCCAACGGGTTGCAGGACACGATGCGTACGAAGGGAACTTCCGCCGTGACCAACGCAGGGAACGCCACCACGTTGTCCTCGATGATGACGTCAGGGCGGGTGCGCTCGATGATGGCGCACAGCCCCGGTTCGCAGAACTTCGCACCACCGATCAGCTCCTGCCACACCGGCTTGACCCAGGTGTCGAGCTGCTCGATCGTCGGCTTGCGGAACTCCGGCGCGGTCTGCCTGATGAAGTCCTTCCAGAACCTGCCCGGATCCTGCTCTCCCTCGCCCGGGGGCGCCAGGTCGACCAGGTCCTCC
>JBDTDW010000005.1:0-5001 GCA_039922855.1 Candidatus Nanopelagicales bacterium
ATATCAGGTACAGCCCGAAAGGACTGGCACCGCACCATCTTCGGCGACCGATGACCGGCGGATCGTCACCTACGAAAGGCACAGGGGTTCATGTCTGACGCCATCTCCCGCCCGACAGTGGCGGCAATCTCGCCGCCGCTGGCGCGTGGTCTGCTGACGCGGCGCACGTTCGCCAAGGCCTCCCTGGGGGTCGGTACCATCGCCGCGCTGTCGGCGTGCGGTGCCAAAGGCACCCGGATGAAGCCGCAGTTCGGACCGGACAAGTCCGCCACTGACAAGATCGTCAACTGGTCAAACTGGCCCGAGTACATCGACGTCGACGACAAGACCCAAGCCCGTCCCTCGCTGGACACCTTCACCAAGCAGACCAGCATCAAGTGCAACTACACCGAGGATGTCAACGACAACGACGAGTTCTACGCCAAGGTGCAGCCGTTCCTGTCCAAGGGGGCGGACTGCGGGCGTGACACGTTCTGTGTGACCGACTGGATGGCGGCCCGGATGATTCGCTTCGGCTGGGTCTTGCCGTTCGACAAGGACAACATGCCGAACTGGAAGAACCTCGATCCCACGCTGCTCAACGTCAGCTGGGACCCGGGCCGGGTCAGCTCCATTCCCTGGCAGAGCGGATTCACGGGGATCGCATACAACCCCAAGTCCACCAACGGCATGAAGATCGAGACCATCGACCAGCTGCTGAAAGAGCCGAGCATCAAGGGCAAGGTCACGCTGCTCACCGAGATGCGGGACACCGTCGGACTGACGATGCTCTCGATGGGAATCGATCCGGCAGACTTCAATGACGACGACTTCGACGCCGCGATCGCCAAGCTGCAATCGGCCGTCGACTCAGGCCAGATTGCCGGGTTCACCGGCAACGACTACGGCAAGAGCCTCGCATCAGGTGACACCGCGGCCTGCATGGCGTGGACCGGTGACGTCGTGCAGCTGAAGGCGGACAGTCCCAACCTCGGCTACGTCCTGCCGGCCAGCGGGCACATGGCGTGGTCGGACAACTTCCTGATCCCGAACCTCGCCCAGCACAAGACGAACGCCGAGAAACTGATCAACTACTACTACACCCCGGTCGCGGCGGCCATGGTCGAGGACTACGTGAACTACATCTCGCCGGTCATGGGGGCAAAGGAGATCTTGCTAAAGGAGGACCCGGCCGTGGCGGAGAACCCCCTCATCTTCCCGTCGGACGAAGTCCGCGCGAAGTCACACATCTTCCGTGGTCTGTCGACCGCGGAAGAGAACGCGTACAACACGTCCTTCCAGGCACTGATCGGAGGCTGAGCCATGAGTCAGCAAGCAACGGAGAACGACGGCCAGAGCGCGGGTGGGGATCTCAAGCTCACCCGGGTGACCAAGGACTTCGGTGGCTTCAAGGCCGTCGACGATATCGACCTGACGATTCCGCAGGGCTCGTTCTTCGCCCTGCTCGGACCGTCGGGCTGCGGCAAGACGACGACGCTGCGCATGGTGGCCGGCCTGGAGCACCCGACGGCCGGTTCGATCCACATCGGCAGCCAGGACATCACGGGTACCAAGCCGTACAAGCGCCCAGTCAACACCGTCTTCCAGAGCTATGCGCTGTTCCCGCACATGGACATCTTCGAGAACGTCGCATTCGGGCTCCGCCGGCGTCGTTCCAAGTCGGTGAAGCAGCAGGTGGACGACATCCTCGAGCTGGTAGAGCTGACTGCGCTGGCCAAACGCCGACCGCAGCAGCTCTCCGGTGGTCAGCAGCAACGGGTCGCCCTCGCCCGCGCGATCGTGAACCGCCCTGGTGTGCTGCTGCTGGACGAGCCGTTGGGGGCGCTGGACCTCAAGCTGCGCCGTCAGATGCAGGTCGAGCTCAAGCAGATCCAGACCGAGGTCGGTCTCACGTTCGTGCACGTCACGCACGATCAGGAGGAGGCCATGACCATGGCCGACACGATCGCAGTGATGAACAGCGGTCGGATCGAGCAGCTCGGCGCGCCGGTCGAGCTGTACGACGCGCCCCGGACCACCTTCGTCGCGAACTTCCTCGGGCAGTCCAACCTGGTGAAGGGGACCGTCACCTCGACCACTGGGGATCGACTGACCGTCGACCTGCACGGCACGACTGGATCGGTCCTGAGGTCGCGGGCGGCCGTGAGCAGCGGTCAGATCCTGGTGGGCATCCGACCTGAGAAGCTCCATGTCATCACGGACACCGAGCCGCACCCCGAGCTGGACGTCGTTCCCGGCGGTGTGATCATCGATGCGTCCTTCATCGGCGTCAGCACCCAGTACCTCGTCCGCATGCCGTGGGGACAGGAGCTGGTGGTGTTCGAGCAGAACCGGGAGTCGACGAGGGTCTTGAGCAAGGGGACGAAGGTGGCGCTGGGCTGGAACCCGGAGCACAGCTTCGGTCTCAGTGCGGACCAGGATGCCGCGGCGGGCGCCATGGTGGACGCGGAGGCAGTGGCCTCATGAGCGCATTCGCGACGCTGGAGCGGATGGAGGAGCCGCACCCGGCCCCACCACCCTCGTCCGGACGCCAACGGGGGCGACTGACGCCGTACATCCTCCTGCTGCCAGGCATGTTGTGGTTGGCGCTGTTCTTCCTGGTACCGATGATCTTCCTGGTGTCCCAGTCGCTGCAGACCGGCTCGGTGGAGGATGGCTACAGCGTCACCTGGGCGTTCTCCACGTACGCCGACGCCATCAGCACCTACTGGGTCCAGTTCGTGCGCTCGTTCGCATACGCGTTCCTCGCGACCGCTGCGGCCCTGCTGATCGCTTACCCGCTGGCCTACGCCATCGCCTTCAAGGCGGGTAAGTGGAAGAACATCCTGCTGGTGCTGGTGATCGCTCCGTTCTTCACCAGCTTCCTGATCCGGACACTCGCCTGGCAGACGATCCTGCAGAGCGACGGCTTGGTGGTGACGGTGCTGGACAAGCTGGGCATCATCCAGGTGCTGCAGTGGCTGCAGTTCATCCCCAACGACCAGCTGATCCACAGTCCCGTGGCAGTCGTGACGGGGCTGACGTACAACTTCCTGCCGTTCATGACGTTGCCGCTCTACGCGAGTCTGGAGCGGCTCGACCCTCGCCTGCTCGAGGCCGGTGGCGACTTGTACGCGACTCCCTGGACGGCATTCCGGAAGATCACCTTCCCGCTGTCGCTTCCGGGAGTGGTTGCGGGAACGCTGCTGACGTTCATCCCAGCTGCGGGTGACTACATCAACTCACATCTGCTGGGCAGCACGAAGACGACGATGATCGGCCAGGTCATCGATGGGCAGTTCTTGCGGGTACTCAACTATCCGGTTGCCGCAGCACTGTCGGTGACGCTCATGGCTTCCATCGTGGTCCTCGTGGCCGTCTACATCCGCCGAGCCGGAACGGAGGAGCTGGTCTGATGGCCCTCGATACCAGTAGCCCGTCGCGGGTGTCCGCGAAGAGCGCGGCACCGGTCTTCCAGAAGTCGCGAAATCCGCTGGTGTGGATACGCGAGCACATCATCTCAATCATGGCCTTCTTCGCATTCGTCTACCTGCTGCTGCCGAACGCGGTCGTGATCCTGTTCTCGTTCAACAAGCCGAACGGGCGCTTCAACTACCAGTGGTCGGCGTTCTCGTTGGACGCCTGGAAGAACATCTGCGGTGCACCCGGCATCTGTGAATCTCTGACCCTGAGCCTGAAGATTGCCTTTCTCTCGACCCTGATGGCCACGATCCTAGGAACGATGATTGCCTTCGCCCTCATCCGCCACCGGTTCTGGGGGCGATCAGGGACCAATCTGATCATCTTCTTGCCGATGGCGACCCCCGAGGTCGTCATGGGATCCTCGCTGCTGACGCTGTTCGTGAACATCGGAATCCCCCTCGGGTTCTGGACGATACTGATTGCGCACATCATGTTCTGCGTCAGCTTCGTCGTGGTGACAGTTAAGGCCCGGCTGGCCAGTCTGGATCCACGGCTTGAGCAGGCTGCCGCCGATCTGTATGCAACCGAGGCCCAGACGTTCTGGCGGATCACCTTCCCGCTTGTGGCCCCTGGGATCGGGGCAGCTGCGCTTCTGTCGTTCTCGCTCTCGTTCGACGACTACATCATCACGAACTTCAACGCCTCACCGGCGTCGGTGACGTTCCCGATGTACGTCTGGGGCTCGGCGACCCGTGGCACACCGGTTCAGATCAACGTGATCGGAACGATCATGTTCCTGCTAGCCGTTGTGATCGTCGGCGTTGGCCAGCTGATCAGCATGAGCCGGCGTCGCGCACTGAAGTAGGCCGTGTGCACGGTGTGGGGACTGTCGCACGCGGCAGCCCCCACACCGTCTGACATGGTGGCGGGGTGAGGAGGCAGCGACCATGACATTTCCGGACCCCGCCGCCGCCCCGGATGGGCCGGTGGAGACTGACCCCGAAATCGCAGGCGCCCACCGCCGGGTGCTGTCCTGGATCTACGGACTGATCGTGACAGCCGCAGTCCTGGCGTCCGCCAACACCAAGGATCGCGGCTGGGTCGTCGCCGCCTATGTCTTCGTGACCTCGCTGGTGTACTGGGCAGCCGAGTCGTACTCGCACCTGCTGGCCACCCGGACCGTACGTCACCGTCCCGTGACGGCGGCCGAGGTCAGAGCGACCCTGAGCGAGGGCTGGGTGCTTGTCAGCGCGTCCTACCTTCCCCTGCTGGCCGTCATCCTCTGCACCGTTATCGGTCTGGAGGTCAGCGACACGATCGTTATTGCCCTGAGCGTGACGGTGGTGCTGCTGTTCGTGGCGGGCTGGCGCGCCAGCTCTGCCAGCGGACTACGGGGCGGCAGGCTCCTGCTGTCGAGCACGATCGCCGGCTGCTTCGGGATCGTCATGATCTTGCTGAAGTTCTTCATCCACTGACGTTGCCCGCCCGCGTGGGGAAGCTGCCCGGCCGGCGCCGTGATCGCAGCCGGCGGCATGAACCGATCATGCGGCGCCTCAGGGCAGGCAGGTAGGTCCCGAGACGCCGAGTCAGCCGAACACC
>JBDTDW010000006.1:0-6024 GCA_039922855.1 Candidatus Nanopelagicales bacterium
ATCGTGCTGCGTGCCAGTGGTGCGAGCCTGGTCGATACCGCGGCGCTGGTGACCCGCGTGCGGCGCTGGCTCGACCTGGACGCAGACCCGGCCTCGGTCGAGGCCGTGCTCGGGGCGGATCCGCTCCTGGCCCCGCTGGTCGCGGGCCGTCCCGGGTTGCGCGTGCCGACGACAGTCGATGCCTGGGAGACCTGCGTCCGGGCGGTCGTGGGCCAGCAGGTGTCGGTCGCGGCGGCCACGACGCTGCTCGGGCGCCTAGTCGCCGCGTACGCGACCGACGTAGCGCCGCGGCAAGCAACATCTCCTGCGCTGCAGACGTTTCCATCCGCTGCCACGCTGGCCGCGGCAGGGCCGGACGAGCTCGCGGCGATCGGCATGCCGCAATCTCGGGGCCGCACGCTGCACGGGCTCGCGCAGGCCGTCGCGAGTGATGTCGTGCCGCTGCGCTCCGGCTCCCGGGAGGAGGTGCTCGCGGCCGCCGCGCAGGTCGCCGGCATCGGGCCCTGGACGCTGGACTACATCGCGCTGCGCGCGCTCGCGGACCCGGACGCGTTCCCGGCGACGGATCTCGGCATTAGTCACAGCGCGGGCGCGCTCGGCCTGCCCGTCGGCCCCAAGGACCTCGTGGCGTACTCCCAGCGCTGGCGACCCTGGCGCGCCTATGCCGCCCAGCACCTCTGGACCCCGAGCCCGACACCGAAGGAGACGTCATGACCGACCTCGAGACAGCACTGCTCACCACCCCCGCAGGTCTGCTCGCCGTCGTCGTGGACCCCATCGACGGCACCATTGTGGTGTCGGGTTTCTCCCCACTCGCGGACCAGCAGCGGCGACTGGCCGAGCCATTGCGGGACAGGGGCTTTCGGCCCGTGCACCGGTCAGTGGCGATGTCGTCGGTCGCGGCAGCCGTCGCCGACTACACCGACGGCGACTGTGACGCCCTGGATCGGGTGGCGGTACGACAGTCCGGTGGACCGTTCCTGCAGGCTGCGTGGGCTGCGCTGCGCGGGGTGAGAGCCGGCCGGACCGCCTCGTATACCGAACTCGCGCGACTGGCGGGGCGTCCGAACGCGGTACGGGCGGCCGGGTCGGCATGCGCGCGCAACATGGTCGCCCCGTTCGTCCCGTGCCACCGGATCCTGCGCAGCGACGGAACGCTGGGAGGCTATGAGTACGGGCTGGCCACGAAGGCGGCGCTGCTGCGCCACGAGCACGCCCTCCCCGCACCGCCCGCCCTGTTCCCCTGATGTGGCGTTGGGCGATCGGCTCGCACCACCTCCGCCACTGTCACGTTCGGACGTGCTGATGCATGATCGGGGTCGGCCGGCCCGGATCCACTTTCGGTGAACGCCAAGGCGACGGCCACAAGGGTATCCCTTCAAGGGGCGGCCGAAGTCTGGTGTACGACCCGATGAACGGGAAGTGAATGACGTGACCAGTACCCGAACACGACGGGAACAGTGGCAGCGTCACACCAAGCAGGTCAAGTTCTCCGTCGTCATGATGTTTTCTTTCGCGCTAGCGTTGTTGTTGTTGTCCATGTTCTGGCGTCAGGCTCTCCCCTACTGGGTCTACATCGTCCTCCCCCTGCTTCTCTCGGCGACGTCACTCGGTGCTGCTTTCGGCCTGCTCCGAGAATACGGGAGCGTCGTGCCAGCAGGGAGACTCGTAGCACGCGGTTGCCCGGCAGCACGTCGATGTGCTCCAAGCCGTGCTTTCCGCGCCGACCGGGTCCTGGTCGTGGGCCGGTCGTCAGGCGGTGGGTCGGCGCTCGGTGGGTAGCGCAGGGCGGCGCCCGACCATGGGCGGCAGCTGGCGCACCGCGGTCGCGAGGTCGCGCAGGTCACCGTCGACGAGCGCGTGCGCGCCGTCGACGAGCGCGGCGTCCGGGTGCGGGTGCACGTCCACGATGATCCCGTCGGCACCGATCGCGATGGCGGCCCGCGACAGCGGAACGACCAGGTTGCGACGACCGCCGGAGTGGGAGGGATCCACGACGATCGGCAGGTGCGAGAGGGACTGGCACACCGGCACCGCTGAGATGTCCAGCGTGTTGCGGGTCGAGGTCTCGAACGTGCGGATGCCGCGTTCGCACAGCACGATCGCCAGGTTGCCGCGCTGCGCGACGTACTCCGCCGCGAGCAACCACTCCTCGATCGTGGAGCTCATGCCGCGCTTGAGCATGACCGGCTTGCCGGTGTCACCCACCGCGGCCAGCAGCGAGAAGTTCTGGGCGTTGCGGGTGCCCACCTGCAGCATGTCCGCGTATGACGCAACGAGCTCCACGTCGTGCGGGTCGACGACCTCGGTCACGACCGGCAGCCCGGTCTCGGCACGCACGTCCGCGAGGATCGCCAGGCCGGCTTCCCCCAGGCCCTGGAACGCGTACGGGGAGGTGCGCGGCTTGTACGCGCCACCGCGCAGCAGCGTGGCACCGGCACCGGCGGCCATCTGGGCGGCCGCCAGGGCCTGGTCAGGGGTCTCGACCGCGCACGGGCCGGCGATCAGTGTGAACGTCCCGGGCCCGATCGGGACCCGGGTCGTCCCGACGTAGACGGTGGACGGAGTGTGGTGCTCGCGGGAGACGAGCTTGTACGGCGTGGAGATCCGGACGACATCCATGACGCCGGGCAGCGCTCGCAGGTTGAGGTCGTGGAATCGCGTGACGTCCCCGACGAGACCAACGACGGTGCGGGATTCACCCCGGCTGACGAACGCTTCTCCGCCGGCGGTCCCGACCCGCTCGACGACGCTCGCGATGTCCGACGCCGTCGCGTCGGCGGCCATGACGACAACCATGGGTCCTCCTGGGATGGGGCTGGGACGGTGGCGCCCGGGTCTTGTCACGACAAAGCCCCGGGCGCTTCGGCTCGGGGCGGCTGCGACTGCCTGGAATTGGCGAGTGCTGACGCGTCAGGCGCGCCGACCGCTCGGGTGAGGCCCGAGGTCGCCATACTCGGACGCGCAGAAGGACATGGCTGCGAGCGTAGACCCGGGTATCCGAGGCATGGACCTCGCGTCCACCATGTGGACAGGTGGACCCCCCTCGCCGGGCGCCCGGGGCTGACCCGCCACGATGGCGCTCGTGGGTGTTGGACGAGGCGACCTCGAGTCGGCCGACCAGGCCTGCACCGTGACCGCTGTGGCCGGCCGGTTGCCGCCGGGGCAGGTGCTGGCTCGCACCTGGCCGATCATGCATTACGGCCGGGTCCCGATGTTCCGGCCGGCGTCGTGGGATCTTCGCGTCATCGGGGCTACGCGGTCCGGGTCGTCGTGGAGCTGCTCGTACGAACAGCTGCGGGCCCGCCCGCTGGTCGAGGTCGTGGCCGACTTCCACTGTGTCACCGGGCTCAGTCGACTCGACGCGCGCTGGTCGGGGGTGCGTCCCCGGGACGTGCTGCGAGAGGCCCCGCCGCACCCCGACGTCACGCATGCGCTGGTGTGGGCCGAGCACGGGTACTGCGCGAACGTGAGGATCAGCGACCTGTGGGACAGGGACGCGTTGTTCGCCTACCGGCTCGGCGGCGTTGAGCTGAAGCCGGCCCAGGGGTTCCCGCTACGGCTGGTCATGCCGCACCTCTACGCCTGGAAGGGCCCGAAGTGGGTGCGCGGGATCGAGTACCTCACCTGCGACCGCAAGGGATTCTGGGAGGAACGCGGCTATCACGACGTCGGGGATCCGTGGCGCGAACAGCGCTTCGCCGAGCCGTCGACCTGAAGTGTGATCAGGTGATGGTGAGCGTGATCGTGTCGCCCACGAGCAGCGCGCCCGGTCCCACCGCACTCTGACGTACGACCCGTCCGAGGATGCCGCCGAACACGGTCTGCACCTGAACCTTCAGGCCCAGTGCCTGCAGCGTCGCGATCGCCGCCCCCTTGGTCTGGGCCAGCACGCTCGGCACGTCGACAGGGGGCGGGCCCTTGCTGACCACGAGCGCCACGGCCGAGCCGCGGTTGACGACGGTGCCGACGTCCGGATTCGCGGAGATGACCTGGCCGGAGTTGACGGTGGTGCTGTAAGCCTTCGTGGTCGTCGAGGTCAGCCCGAGCGCCTGCAACGCTGCTGCGGCCGAGGTGCCAGATCTCCCCACCAGCTTGGGCAGCGTCACCGGGGCCGCGCCCTTGCTCACGACCAGGTCGACCGGCTCGCCGTTCTTCAGCCGCACGCCCGGCAGCGGGTTGCTGGTGATGACCCGCCCGGCGAGCACCGTGTTGCTGTACTGCTTGAGGGTACGACCCACGGTGAGGCTGTCACCGGTCAGCAGAGCGGTCGCGTCGGCCACGCTCTTGCCCGCGAGGGCGGGGACCGGGTAGCGCTCCGCGCCCTTGGACAACGTCGCCACGATCGTGGCGCCCGCCGATGCCTCACCGCCCGGTGTCGGGTCCGTCGTGATGATCGAGCCCTTCGGGACCGTCTCACTGAAGGCGGAGGGACCGGCCTGCAGCGTCAGCCCGGTGCCGGCCAGGGCCGCCTGTGCCTGCGCCATCGACTTGCCCACCAGGCCCGGAACGGGCACCACGCGCGTTGACCCGAGCCACCACGCCGCGGCCCCCACCAGTGCGACGACCAGCAGCAGGATCAGCGCCGCCACGGCACCCCCGCGACGGCGGCGGCGCCGTGGCGGCTTGTCCGGCTCGGCCTTGGCGGGCCGGCCGGTGACGCTGATCCCGTCAGCGGCGCCCGGAGGGTGGCTGCGTACGTCGACGACCTCGTCGGTGGGCAGCGGTACCACGAGCGTGCTGGCGCCGTCCGAGCCCGCCAAGGTCAGGGCGCGCGGTGCCGGCAGCTGGTCACGGCACGCTCGTACCGCGGTCAGGAACGCACCGGCACCGGCGAAGCGTTCGTCCGGATCGTGCCGGGTGGCGCGGGCCACCAGCGCATCGATGGAGGTCGGCAGACCGGCGCGGATCGAGGAAGGCCGTGGGACCGCCGCGTTGACGTGCTGGTAGGCGATGGCCAGCGGGGTGTCGCCGGCGTAAGGGACGGCACCGGTGATCATCTCGTAGAGCAGGATCCCGGCGCCGTAGACATCGCTGCGGGCGTCGGCGATCCCGCGCTCGACCTGCTCGGGGGACAGGTACGCGACGGTGCCGATGAGCACGCCCTGGGTGGTGGTGGAATTGCTCGTGCTGATCGCGCGGGCCAGGCCGAAGTCGGCCACCTTGACCGACCCGTCGTCACCGAGCAGGACGTTCTCGGGCTTGATGTCACGGTGCACGAAGCCGGCGCGGTGCGCGGCGTCGAGGGCCTGCAGCACAGGGTCCAGGATCGTCAGGGCCTGCTCGGGGGCGAGCCTGCCGAACTCACGCAGCACGTCGCGCACGGTGCGGCCGGGGACGTACTCCATCGCGAGGTAGACCAGGCCGGCGTCCTCGCCCTGGTCGTAGACCGACACGACGTGCGGGTGCGAGAGCCGGGCCGCAGACTTGGCTTCGCGCTGGAACCGGCTGACGAACGCGTCGTCCTCGGCCAGCCCGCCGTGCATGATCTTCAGCGCGACGACGCGGTCCAGGCGCACGTCGGTCGCCTCGTACACGGTGGCCATGCCGCCCCGGGCGAGGAAGGACTCGATGTGGTAGCGGCCGTCGACCAGGCGTCCGATCATGGCGTCGCGGACTGCCGTACGGGCACCGGCTCCCACGCGGCGGTCAGTCGTGTCCACCTTGGAATCGTACGTTCACCACGCACGAACCTCCGACAGGCCGCGCCGTACCGCCCGCTCGGGTACCACCCCGGACCGTGCGTGCCCCGCCCACCCTTCACCGGCGTCTGAGCGATCCCCAGCGCCTCACCGGCGTTTGAGCGAGCGATTGTCCGGATTGTCCGGTTTGCGGCGACCAAACGCCGGTGAACCGTGCCAGTACGACCAAACGCCGGTGAACCGCCGTCCGGGACGGCGAGAGTACGCCGGGGTCAGGTCCAGTCGCCGCGGCCCTCGCGCGGGCTGGAGGCGACGGCTGTGTCGCTGCCACGGTCCCGGCGAGGGATCCGGCCGGCCCGGTACGCCAGGCGGCCGGCTTGGA
>JBDTDW010000007.1:0-12510 GCA_039922855.1 Candidatus Nanopelagicales bacterium
AGGACGATCTCGCAGTTGGTTCCCACGTCGATGAACAGACGTATCCGCCGGTCCCGCTCCATGCCGGAGGCCAGGACCCCGGCCACGATGTCGCCACCGACGTAGGCACCGAGGGCAGGGAACACCACTGCTCGCGCCCCGGGATGGACGTGCACGCCGAGGTCCGCTGCGAGCAGCTCGGGATAGCCCCTCACGGCCATGATGAACGGCGCGACCCCGAGCGGCTCCGGATCCACCCCGAGCACCAACTGGGTCATGGTCGCGTTCCCCGCGAGCGCCACCTCGTAGACGGTATTCGGGTCGATCCCGCCGGCCTCGCACACCTCCTGCGTGAGCTGGTCGAGAGTCTGCTGAGCCAGCTCTCGCAACCGGTCGAGGGCGGTCGGATCGAGCATCGTCGCACTGATCCGGGTGATGACGTCCGCACCGAAGGGCTGCTGCTTGTTCAGCATCGAACGTACCGCGACAGGAGCGCCGGTCGACAGGTCCAGCAGCGTCGCCACGACGGTCGTCGTCCCCAGGTCGTATGCCACGCCGTACCTGCTGGCGCTGGTGTCGCCGGGTTCGATGTCGATGAGCACGTCATCGACGATGACCGCCGTCACCTTGAAGTCGTTGGCACGCAACATCCTTCCGAGCGTACGGACGACGTGCAGGTCGACCCGCAGTTCGAGGTCGTCAATCTGTGCCAGGACGCGATCGATATCGGTCACTTGGTCGGCCAGCGTCGGTTCAGAGAGCTCCACGTATCGCTTCTGCACCGCTGGACGCAGGATCACCTGTCGCCCTACCCCGACTGTGGCAGCCTTGGGTCGTGTGGTCAGCGGGGGAACTTCCACCTGCAGGTCCCCGGTGGCCTGGGCCCGACAGGCCAGCCGCCAACCGGACCGCAGCTCATCACCACTGAACGCGCGCACGTCCAAGGAGGAGATCGGGATCGAGCCGTCCATGATGCGGACCTTGCACTTCTTGCAGGTGCCGTGACCACCGCACGTGGAGTCGATCGCGATACCGTTCCAGCTCGCGGCGTCGAAGACCGTGACCCCCGGCGGTACCCGGAACTCCTTGTCGCTCGGCTGAAAGTGCAGCCGCACCCGCCCCGGGGTGTCGACCGCGCCAGCGGGCGGCGCGACCGGCTCCGAGACGTCCAGAAGCGCCTCCCGCCGGTAGTTGGTCCGGCCGGCGGCGGGCGGCGTCTGTTCTGGCACCGTCATGCGCCACCCGCGGTAGCGTCAGCAGCGGCGGCCAGCTTCGCGCGGTACGCGGCGATCCAGTTCGCTCCCCAGAGGTCCTTGCCCAGCAGCATGTCCCCGGCACGGACGGCATCGACGATGGCCGGGGTCCGGGCATCCATCACCGCACTGGTCAACCCGTGCGAGGCGGCGATCGTGAGGAAAGCCGCGCCGACCGCGTGCCGGTCCGGCAGCCCGAAGGAGACGTTCGAAGCGCCGAGCGTCATATTCACACCGAACTCGGCCCGGATGCGGGAGATGGCCTCCAGCGTGATGACGACGGACTCGGTGTCGGCACCGACGGGCATCGCTAGCGGATCGATGAGGATGTCCTCGACGGGGATCCCGTACTCCTGCGTCGCCACGCGGATGATCTTCGCGGTGAGGTCGACTCGCTCCTGGGCGGTGGCCGGGATACCGGTCTCGTCGTTGGGCAGGGCGATGACTGCCGCGCCGTACTTCTTCACCAGGGGAAGGACCGCCTCCATGCGCTCGTCCTCCGCGGTGATGGAGTTCACGAGAGGCTTGCCCTCGTATGCCGCCAGACCCGCGGACAGCGCTTCGACCACGGAGGAGTCGATGCACAGGGGCAGGTCGGTGAGCGACTGCACCAGCTTGACCGCGCGGGAGAGCAGGTCGGCCTCGTCTGTCAGCGGCACTCCCATGTTGACGTCGAGGACGTGGGCACCTCCGGCGACCTGAGAGGCGACATCGATCTCGATCTGCGAGAGATCCCCGTCACGCAGCTGCAGCTGGAACTTCTTGCGGCCCGTCGGGTTGATACGCTCCCCGATGATGCAGAACGGCTGGTCGTGCCCGATCGTGACGGTTTTAGACTGCGAGCGCAGGACCGTGTGCATACTGTTCCTTCTCCGGTGTGCTCGTAGTGATGTGGGTGGAACGGTCTGCCAGGCCGAGGTCGGTGACCAGGCGGCCCACGCTCTCGTCGTGGCGGAAGTCCGCGATGTGGATGCCGCGTACCCCGGGCAGCGACAGCGCGTGCTGAGCCTGTTCGAGCACGAGCTGGTACGCCTCCTCGCGCGGGTCGGCCGCTGTCGCGACGCGGCGGATGTCGTCGGAAGGAACGGTGATCCCGGGAACCTTGTCGTTCATGAACTGCAGCGCCCGCGCGCCCCGGATCAGGCACACGGTCGGCAGGAACGCTGCCACCTTCGTGATGTCGAGCCGGACGACCGCGTTCATGTAAGCCTCCAGCCGCTCGGGGTGGAAACAGATCTGCAGCTGGAAGAACCTGGCGCCGGCCTGCAACTTCTTGACCGTCCGCTCCGATCGGTACTCGAACGGTGGCGCGCCCGGGTTCTCGACGGCACCGACGAACAGATGAGGTGCCGGGTCGAGCTTGCGCCCGGACAGATACGTGCCGTTGGCCAGAGTGGTCGCGACCCGGACCAGCTGGGGGCCATCCAGATCGAAGACCCGGCGGGCCTCCGGCTCATCACCGGCGGTGACGTCGTCGCCGGTGAGGCAGCAGATGTTCTCGACGCCGAACATGCTCGCGCCGACGATGTCGGCCTGCAGCGCCAACCGGTTCTTGTCCCGGCACACCACCTGCAGCACCGGCTCGGCACCCAGGCGGCGCATCGCGACTGCCATCGCCACGTTGGATGCGTGGGCGTGAGCGGCCGTGTTGTCGGTCGCGTTGATGGCATCGACCCACGGCTCGAGGTTGTCCAGGTGGCGTTGCACCGCGGCGAAGCCACCCGTGTCGATCATCGGCATCTCGGCCGTGACGATCGTCGCTCCCGGAATCGCGACGAGCTCCTCGAGTCGGCTCATCAGACCGCGCGCTCGCCACGGCGTACGGACGCCTTCGTAGCAGTGTGATCGGCAGCCGCGGTCGTGGCAGCCCAGCCCTTCGGGGTCTGGCGGTCACGTCCGGTCAGCAGGTTCGCCACGGAGGACGTGCCCTTGAGCTGGTTGTCCACCGGAGGGCGAAGGTCGTTGAACTCCTCGCGCCACACCTTCGGCAGCAGCGGCATGGACTTAGAGCGTTCGTACCCCTTCAGCCACACGCAGCGCATCTCGGGCTTGACCTCGCAGTGGCCGTCCTCGCGCACTCCCCCGCAAGGGCCGTTGCGCAGGGTCTTCGGGCAGTTCATCGGACATGTCATGCCGGTCGAGTGCAGGACGCACTGCCCACACATCTGGCAGCCCCAGATCGGCCCCTTGACCGCGCGCTCGACCGCCGGCACGAACTTCATGATTGCCCTCCCCTGTTACGCGTTGGCAAGCGCTGCGCGTCGCCGCTCGATCAGCTGTTTGGCGAGCTTGACCGCCTGCGATGCATCAGCGGCGTAGCCGTCGGCGCCGACGGCGTTCGCATACTCCTGCGTGACCGGCGCGCCACCGACCATCACGATCACCTTGTCGCGCAGGCCTGCCTTCTGCAGGGCGTTCATGTTGGCCTTGAACATCGGCATCGTGGTGGTCAGGAACGCCGAGAAGCCGACGATGTCAGGCTTGTGCTCCTCGATGGCGGCGATGAACTTCTCCGGCGCGACCTGGACGCCGAGGTCGATGACCTCGAACCCGGCACCCTCGAGCATGATGTTCACGAGGTTCTTGCCGATGTCGTGGACGTCGCCCTTGACGGTGCCCATGACGAACTTCCCGACCGTCGCGGCGCCGGTGAGCGCGAGCAACGGGCGGAGCACCTCGAGGGCACCTGCCATCGCCTTGCCGGCGATCAGCATCTCCGGGACGAAGAAGTCGCCACGCTCGAACAGGGCCCCGACCTCCTCCAGCGACGGGATGAGGGCGTCGAAGAGCATCGACTCCGGGGTGAGACCGGTGGCCAGGCCCTCGTTCGTCAGCGCGAGCACCTCTGGTGCGTTTCCGACGAGCGTCTTCTCGTAGAGAGCCTTGAGGATCTCCTCGTGCGTCATGCCGCGCCTTCCTTCCGTGGGTGGAACCCGAGTGCGAGCGAGAGGTTGTGTGCCTCGCCGGCGACGATCGCCGCGATGTCGGGGAGCTGGGCGGCGCTGATGCGTACGGTCGCGCCGGTGATCGAGATGGCGGCGATCACTGTGCCGTCGCTGCCACGCACCGGTGCCGCGACCGCCACGAGGCCCGACTCGAGCTCTTCGTCCATGATCGCGTAGCCGCGCCGCAGGACCAGTGCCAGATCCGCACCCAGCGCCTTGTGGGTGGTCAGGGTGCGCGGGGTGCGACGCGCGAGCGGGCCGGACGGGAACGGGACGGATCCGTGGGCCAGGAAGACCTTCCCGACCGCGGAGCAGTGGAACGGGACGTCTAGTCCGACCCAGTTGGTGGCGCCGAGCAGGAACCTGCTGTCGACCTGGGCGATCTGCTCGACAGCATCGCGACCGCAGATCGCGAGGTTGACGGTCTCCCCTGTGCGGCGACTGAGCCGCTGGAGGAACGGCTCAGCCGCCTCGACGAGGTCGTCGGTGGGGCTGGAGCGTCGGGCGAACCGCATCAGCACGGGTCCGGGGCGGAACGCACCATCCCGGTCACGATCGACGAGCCCTTGCCGTTCCAGCGCGTTGAGCAGGCGGGAGGCGGTGCTCTTGGGCAGCTGCGCGCCCTCAGCCAGAACCCCGAATGACACCGGCTTTCCGGAGTCGACGATGCGGACAAGGAGCTGCGCGGCGCGGTCGACGGCCTGCGTGCCCGTGGGAGGAGTTGACACCTTTCCCTGCTCCTCCTTCTCGATCACGCCGCCAGATGTTCCATATTATGGGACATTGGTTTCAGATCCTGATAGTAGGATCGCACCGAAGCTAGCGTCAAGAGCAGGTGACCTGGAGGACGGATGTTCGTCAACAAGATGCCCCGGTACGAGATCCTCTCGGCCGACGCGATGGCCACGCTGGACAAGGGCTGGCGGCGCATCGTCTCCGAGATCGGGATCGAGTTCTTGAAGCCCGAGGCCGTCGAGCTGCTGAGGGACGCCGGCCAGCAGGTCGACGGCAACAACGTGAAGTTCGACCCAGACTGGGTCCTCGCGCAGGTCGCCAAGGCGCCGCGCGAGTTCGATGTGCAGGCACGCAATCCGGAGAACACTGTTCACATCGGCGGCGACCACATGGTCTTCAGCTGTGTGTACGGTCCCCCGTTCGTCCGGGAGGGCGATGTCCGCCGCGAGGCGACGATGGAGGACTTCCGCCGTTTCACGAAGCTGGCGCAGAGCTTCCCCGAGCTCGACAGCGCCGGCGGTGTCATCTGCGAGCCGAACGACGCCCCGCTCGACTCACGGCACCTGGACATGCTGTACGCCCTGATGACCCTCACCGACAAGATCTACATGGGCAACGTGGTGTCCGGTGTCAACGCCAGGGACACCATCGCGATGAGCGAGATCCTCTTCGGGGGGCGCGAGGCCATCGAGAAGACCCCGGTGTGCATCTCGCTGATCAACTGCAACTCCCCGCTGCGCTGGGACGATCGCATGCTCGACGCGATGTTCGAGTACAACCTGGCGATGCAGCCGGTCGTGCTCACGCCGTTCCTGCTCATGGGTGCGATGTCGCCCGTGACCATCCCCGCGACGCTGGTGCAGCAGATGGCCGAGGCCTTGACGGGGATCGCGCTCACGCAGCTGGTGCGACCTGGCTGTCCGGTCATCTTCGGCTCGTTCCTGTCCAACATCGACATGCAGTCCGGGTCCCCGCAGTTCGGCACACCCGAGTCCGGCATCGGTCTGCTGTGCACGGGCCAGATCGCCCGGCACTTCGGCCTGCCGTGGCGCTCCGGCGGTGGGCTGAACTCCAGCCAGACCGCGGACGCGCAGTCGGCGTACGAAGCCATGATGACGATGCTGCCGACGTTCCTGGCCGGTGCGAACTGGGTCATGCACGCCGCCGGCTGGCTCGAGGGTGGCTTGGTCAGCAGCTACGAGAAGTTCATCATCGACATCGAGATCCTGCGTTCACTGCTCGTCGAGTTCACGCCACTGCAGATCGATGAGGCCTCGCTGGCCTTCGACGCGCACGCCGAGGTCGGCGCGGGCGGGCACTTCCTCGGTGCCGCGCACACGATGGAGCGATTCCGTACCTGCTTCTACCGACCGCTGCTGTCGAACTCGGAGAACTTCGACCGCTGGACCCGAAACGGCTCCAAGGACGCCGCCGCGCGCTCCACGGACATCTACACCAAGAAGCTCGACGAGTACGTCGCCCCCGAGATCGACGAGGCACTGCGCGCCGAGCTCGAGGCGTTCGTCGTACGCCGCCGCGCCGAGCTCGGAGACTGATCGGCCGTCGTGTGTCCCGGGTGACCCCCCAACGTCGGTCCCCGGGCACGCGCAGTCACAGCGAAGCATCGCCATCCGCGTACGGTTGCCCCATGAGCAACGCATCCCGGGGCTGGGGGCCGGCTCCGGCAAGCACGGCCGCCGTGCAGTCGGTGGACCGCGCGATCACGGTCCTGGAGATCCTGGCGCGCCGCGGGGAGGCCGGGGTCACCGACATCGCCGCCGAGCTGGGCGTCCACAAGTCGACCGCCTTTCGCCTGGTGTCGGTCCTGGACAGCCGCGGGCTGGTCGAGCAGCACTCCCAGCGCGGCAAGTACCGGCTCGGGCTCGGGCTGGTCCGACTGGCCGGCGCGACGACGGCGCGACTCGACCTGATCCAGCAGGGCCGGCCGGTGTGCGAGGCGCTCGCGGCCAGCACCGGCGAGACGATCAACATCGCGATCCTGAGCGGGCACGACGCCCTCTATCTCGACCAGGTCGCGGGGACCTCGGTACTGCAGCTGCACAACTGGGTCGGCCAGCGGATCCCGCTGCACTGCACCTCCAACGGCAAGGCGCTGATCGCGTTCTTGCCCGAACACCGCCAACGCGAGCTGCTCGTGGAGCCGTTGGCGCGCTTCACAGCAAAGACCATCATCGATGTGGGTGTCCTTTTGGCGGAGCTCGCCGACGTGCGCAAGAACGGCTATGCCACAGCGTTCGAGGAGCTCGAGGAAGGCCTTGTCGCGGTGTCCTCACCAATCCTGGACATGAACGGCAATGTGGTGGCCTCGCTCAGTGCGTCCGGGCCGGTCTTCCGGCTGCCGGACGAGCGGGCCCATGAGCTGGGAGTGACCGTACGGGAAAGTGCCGCGGCGATCTCGCACCGCCTGGGTTCGGCACCTCGCTGAGCGACTGGTCACCTGACCCGGCCGGGCGAATCAGCCCGGATAGCGCCCTCACCTCTGAACGCGCCATCACACCCGGGCGTAGTTCGCGATGTCCTCGCGGAAGGCCGCGACATCCGCGGCCGTGACCGTGGGGCGCACCTGTCGGACTGCGGCAAGGTAGTCCTCGGTCGACGCGCCGCGAACGGCACCGCCCGCACCCTCGATCACCTCCCGTTCGAAGGCGAACTGAGCGGCCTTGCGCGCGGCGTAGTCGATGTCAGCTGGCGTGAACGACTCGGACGCGAAGGTGAGGGCGTCGATATCCACGTCGGATCGCCGTGAGCGGGCGACGTGCGTGAGCCAGATGGCCACCCGCGCATCCTTGTCCGGAGGCCCGACCGGGATCACGTAGTCGAACCTGCCGGGTCGTAGGAATGCCTTGTCAAGGCTGCGTACCGAGTTCGTTGCACACACCAACAACCGGGTGTCACGTTCACGGAACGTCGGGATGGTCTTCAACAGCTCGTTGACGACACCATGACTGCTCTGTCCCGGGCTCCGACCGAACTCTCGCTGCGGTGCGATCTCCTCGACCTCGTCGATGAAGACCACGACCCGCTCCAGCTCACCCACTCGAGCGAAGGTGGCGCGCAGTGCCTGGGCCAGACCACCCTCGTCGCCTGCCAGCCGGCTGGGAAAGATCTCGACTAACGGCCATCCGAGCCGGGACGCGATGCCGCGCGCGAACGTGGTCTTCCCCGTCCCCGGTGGCCCGAAGAGCACGATCGCGCGCGGCGGCAGAACACCGTGCCCGCCGGCCGCCTCCGGATGAGCGAGCGGGGCGATGATGCGGTTCTCGATGAGGGTCTTCTCCTCGTACATCCCGGACAACCGGTCCCACAGGTCGCTGGGCAGCACCCGACCACCGAGCGATTCCAGCGTGACTGCCTCACCGGGCGCCAGCGCCTCCTTCTTCTCGTAGTAGGCAACGGCTGGCTGACGCTCGTACCCCGCGTTCGTCAGCCCCTCGGCCATCTGCTCCTCGTGCGGCAGGACGTAGGCGATCCGGCGCACCCGCAGCTCGATCAGGAGCCGCTCCAGGTCTTTGAGCAAGGCGCTGGGCATTCCCTCACCCCGACGCTGCGGGTGCACAGCGATCCGCATCACCCACGCCCGTTCGCCGGTCACTGTCGCCAGCGCGACCCCCACGACGTGTCCATCGGACACGGCGATCACAGCCGGCTGGTCCTCGCGCAGCGCCCCCAGGCACTCCCCCACGCTGAAGACCGACAGCTGGCCCGCCGAGGCCGTCTCGTCCCACAGGTGGACCACGGCCTCGAGGTCGTCGTCGTGGTACTCACGCACCAGCCATCCGGTCACGACGGATAGGTTATGCGCAGGCAGCATGGCCCGATCTCGTCGGAACTCCTCTGGCAGACGGCGTGGGCCTGTGAGCAGGCCGCAGCGTCGGCCAAGAGGGGCACGGACCGATGAACAAGTCGATGCTGGCGGTGCTCAACGAGAGCGAGCGGCTGCTGGTCGCCGAGACCGAACGAGCGGAGCTGGTGCAGCTCGACGAGGACGAGGTGATCGCTCTGCACGCGCGTATCCGGAAGGCGCGCAACAAGTATGTCGGCCAGTACCGCCGGATGGCTAGTGCCAGAGTGGTCGACCGAGGAGCCCGCGGAGAGGCCCGCCCGAAGAACAAGCGGGCCGCGCTCAAGGCCGAGGCCTTCGAGGAGGCGCTGTCGCGAGTGAGCCAGCGGCTGGGAGTGCTGTCGCGGCAGGCCGCGGCCGAGCTGCGAACAGATCGCCTCGCCGCCGCCCGGGGAGTCAAGGCGTCGGCGCCCGTTCGACCGGCTGCTGCCGCGAAGGGCACTGCCGGTGCGCGGTCACGGCGCACCGTCACCGACAATCCGCGCGGTGATCGTGCCCTGCGGTCCCCGGTGAGCAAGAAGCAGAACGCGGCCACCAAGGCGTCAGGGGCGCGGCGGCAGGCCAAGCGCGACAGCCGCTGAACTGGGCGGACAGCGGGTCTAGTCGTACAGCTCGGGGCGACGCTCGGCCAGGTAGTTGTTGCCCTCGCGGGCGACCCGGACCTGTTCCGCGTCGATCTCGCCGAGCACGAGCTTCGCCGTCCGGCCGGCGCGCGCGACGGCGTTGCCGTCGGGTGCGGCGATCACGCTGTCCCCGCAGTACTGGATGGGACCCTCGCTCCCGCAATAGTTCGCGTAGGCGAGGTAGAACTGGTTCTCGTAGGAGCGGGCCGGGACGATGGTCTGGCTGATGATGTCGTACGGGACCATGTTCGCGGTCGGCACCAGCACCAGGTCTGCGCCGGCGAGGGCTAGGCGTCGGCAGTTCTCGGGGAACTCCACGTCGTAACAGATGAGCAGCCCGATGTTCCAGCCTCCGAGCTGGACGACCGGTGAGCCGATGTCGGACGGCGAGAACATCGACCGGTCCAGCTCGCCGAACAGGTGGGTCTTGCGATAGCCGGCCAACGACGTGCCGTCCGGACCGATGAGCTGCACCGAGTTGAACACCTCCCCGCCCGCAGCAAGCTCCGGGTAGCCGTAGCAGATCCCGATGCCGTTGGCGCGCGCCATCTCGGCGACAGCCTTCGCCGAGGCGGCATCCCGCGGCTCGGCGTGCGCACGGGCCGACTCGGCACCGATGTTGTACCCGCTCAGGAACATCTCGGGGGTGACGAGCAGGTCAGCTCCCGCGGCGGAGGCCTCGTCCGCCGTCCGGGAGAGCCGGTCGAGGTTCTCGGCGACCGCTCCCGGCATCGACTCGCACTGGTAGATCGCCAATTTCATGTCGAGTGCTCCTCTCGTCCGGCTGGTCTGCGCTCAGTCCGGCAGCTCGACCGGACCGATGGCACCGAAGACGTCCCCCGGACCGGGGTTCTCCGGGAACGTGGTGCCGCCGAAGTGGTGCAGCACCCCCCACACTGCGTTGAGCGAGGTCTGTACCGCCCCCTCGACCCAAGCCGGCGTCCACGACACGTCGTCACCGGCAAGGAAGATGCCGCGGTGCTCCGCAGGCATCTGGTCCTGATGGAAGTGGGCGTACATCCTCTGGTTGTATCGGTAGTGACCGGGCAGTGCGCCCTTGAACGCTCCGAGGAAGTACCGATCCGCCTCCCAGGAGACGGTGATCGGGTCACCGATGATGTGACCGGCGATGTCGACGCCGGGATAGATCTTGCGCAGCGAGTCCAACGACAGCCGCACCCGCCGGTCGACCGACTCGGGGAGCATCTTCATGGCATCGCTCATCCACGAGTAGGTCAGGCAGATGACGCCTGGCTTGTCTTCCCCGTTGTCGAACAGGTAAGTGCCGCGAGTCAGCCGGTCCGTCAACGTCATGCTCATGACATCACGACCGGTTGCCGGGTCCTTGTCCTTCCAGAATGGCCGGTCCACCATCACGAACGTCTTCGAGGACTGCATGTAGCGCGTCCGGTCCAGCGCCGTCCAGACCTTCTGAGAGAACAGACTTTCGTCGCACTCGATCTGGGTTGTCAGCAGCCAGCTCTGGCAAGTGGTGAGCACGGCCTGGTAGCGCCGTACATCGCCCCACGCGTCGGTCACCGCAATCGTGCCGTCCGCCTCGCGCGCCAGCCTGGCCACCCCGGACCGAGGCGCACCGAAGTGCAGTGACGCCAACGAGGTCCCCTGCTCCCAGTGGACGATGTGGTCCGGCGCATGGCGCCACAGCCCTCGCGGCACCTGCTCGACACCACCCACGACCAGGCGCTGGTTCTCGTCGCACTCGGTCATTACCACGCGCAGGATCTCGAGCATCGAGTTCGGGAAGTCGGAGTCCCATCCGCCGGTGCCGAAGCCGACCTGACCGAACACCTCCCGGTGATGGAACGACAGCGACGAGAAGGCCTCCGAGGTGGCCACGAAGTCGTAGAACGTTCGGTCGTCCCACAACGGCACGAGCTCGTTCCACAGCGACTTCAGCGTGGGGACGTCACGTGATCTGATCGCGTCCTGGATCATGGTGAAGCTGGCCCGGTCGTCCAGAGCGTGCGCCCACGCCGCGGCCACCTCACGGAACACCGTCGGCAGATCGCTGAGCTGCTCCGCGTAGTGCGTCGTCCCCTCGATGTCGATGACGGTGCTGCCCGACGCGGGTGTCAGCGGGTTCGGGAACGGCTCGGTCCGAAGGCCCAGCAGGTCCACGTAGTGGTAGAACGACGTTGAGGACACCGGAAACCGCATGCCGCCCAGTTCTGCGACGATGCCGGAGGCGCCTTCGAACTCCTGCGAGCGAAGTCGCCCCCCGAGCTGCGATGCCTCGTAGACCACGGGCCGGAGCCCGAGCTTCATCAGTTCGTACGCCGCCACCAGCCCGGAGATGCCGGCTCCGACGACGGCCACCTCCTGCCCGAGGCTCTCCGGTGGGACGGACCCCAGACCGGACGGGTGCTCGATCCAGTCGTCGAAGGCGAACGGGAAGTCCGGGCCGAAGATCGTGATCGGCCGCGATCGGTTCGAGGCTGCGTCCTCATGCGACAGGTTGTCGTGCGACACCATGAAGAATCGGCCTCTCTCGCGAACAGCGCCCTGCCAGGAGCTCGCAGGCACACTACCGCCACGTCTTCCTCGCGCCCCAACCGGTTGCCCGCCTTGCAGTCCGCCACCTGACGTCGTCGTTCGAGTTGTCCTCACGGCATCCGGTCACTGATCTGCATCACCAGGCCGGGGTCGTGACCGCCACCTCTCCTCGATCGATCGCGGCCACCAGTTCGGCGTGGTCGCGGTCGTTCTGGTCTGCGTACGAGACCGCGAACCGCGTCAGCGCCTTGTCGAAGGACTTCCCCCTGCCGATGTAGGAGGCGATCGCAGCGTGGTCCCCGGTGCGCGCGTGGGCGCGGGCCAGCACGGCGCCGCAGGCGGTCGCGAAGTCCACGAGGATCCAGGACAGCCGGTCGCTGTCCGGTATCACCTTCATGTCACGGAACTGCCGTCCGTAGTAGCTGACCTCCTCGACCGAGGTCCACCCCACGAAGATGTCCGTCGCACTCTGGATCAGCTGCTTGCCCACCACGACGCGTCGGCCCGGGTTGCCCAGATCGCTGGCACGCAGGTACTTCTCGTACACCGAGGGCACCGCTTGTTTCAGCTGAAGGAACAATGGGTCGTCGCCCGTCCTG
>JBDTDW010000008.1:0-7350 GCA_039922855.1 Candidatus Nanopelagicales bacterium
CCCATGGTCCGGCCGTGGAAGCCGCCCTCGGCGGCAACGACCGTGGCCTTGCCGGTACGCCGGCTGAGCTTGAGAGCCGCCTCGTTCGCCTCGGTCCCGGAGTTCGCGAAGAACACCCGCCCACCACGGCTGCCGCCTGGATCGAGCAGGGTTAGCAGCCGCTCCGCCAGCACCAGCGCCGGTTCGTTGACGACCAGGTTGCTGGTGTGGCCGAGCGTGGCAACTTGCCTCGACACGGCCTCGACCACCGCCGGATGCGCGTGACCGAGCGCGTTCACAGCGATCCCTGCAACCAGGTCGAGATACTCCCGGTCCTCCGTGTCCCAGACGCGTGTCCCGGCGCCGCGGACGAGCGTCAGCGGGGGGGTCCCGTAGTTGGCCATCATCGCCGCGGACCAGCGCTCGGCGTACGTCGAGGTCATGCCGCCCGCCCCCCGTCGGGCAGGACCATCGTCCCGACCCCGGCGTCGGTGAACACCTCGAGCAGCACGACATGCGGCACCCGGCCATCGACCACGTGAGCCTCCGGTACGCCGCCGCGCACGGCACGCAGGCACCCCTGCATCTTGGGCAGCATGCCCGTGGACAACGTGGGCAGCATGGCCTCCAGCTCGCGGGCCAGGATCGTGGGGATGACCTCGTCGCCGGCGGGCCAGTTGGCGTACAGGCCTTCGACGTCGGTGAGCACCACGAGCTTGTCAGCACCGAGGGCCACCGCGAGTGCGGCCGCGGCGGTATCGGCGTTGATGTTGTAGACCTGCCCGTCGGTGCCTGCACCGATCGAGCTGATGACCGGGATGCGGCCGGCGTCGAGCAGGTCTCGTACGAAGCCGGTCCGCACCTCAGTCACGTCACCGACCAGGCCCACGTCTACGAGCGCTCCGTCGATGTGCATGGGGCGACGGGTCGCCGTGAACAGGTGGGTGTCCTCGCCGGACAAGCCCACGGCGTAGGGCCCGTGCGCGTTGATGTTCCCGACGATGTCCCGCTGCACCTGCCCGGTCAGGACCATGCGCGCCACGTCCATGACCTCCGGGGTCGTCACCCGGTGGCCGCCACGGAACTCGCTGACGATGCCGAGCCGTTCCAGCATGGCGGTGATCTGAGGCCCGCCGCCGTGCACGACCACCGGGTAGAGGCCGGCATGACGTAGGAACACGACGTCCGCGGCGAACGCGCCACGCAGCTCGTCGTCGACCATGGCGTTGCCGCCGTACTTCAGGACGACCGTCGCGCCCTGGAACTTCTCCATCCACGGCAACGCTTCGGCGAGCACCGCGGCCTTGGCCAGAGCTGCCTCGTGGTCGCGCGTCACGACGAGTACGCCGAGTTCTCATGGACGTACGCCGCTGTCAGGTCGTTCGTCCAGATCGTCGCAGCGGCGCTGCCGGCCCCGAGGTCCACCGTGATCGTGACCTCGCGGTGGGTCATGTCGACGAGGTCGCGGTCCTCCCCGACCGCACCCTCACGGCACACCCAGATGCCGTTTATCGCGACGTCGATGCTGTCCGGCTCGAACGCGGCGGACGTCGTCCCGACCTGCGCGAGCACGCGACCCCAGTTGGGGTCCTGCCCGTGGATCGCGCACTTGAGCAGGTTGCAGCGCGCCAAAGATCGACCGACCTCCAGCGCGTCCGCCTCGGTAGCGGCACCGGTGACGTCGATGCGTACGTCCTTGCTCGCACCCTCGGCGTCAGCGACGAGCTGGCGGGCGAGGTCAGCGCACACCGCGGTGACCGCGTCGGCGAGCTGCGGCGGCGTCGCGACGACGCCAGAGGCACCACTGGCGAGCAGCAGCACCGTGTCGTTCGTCGACATGCAGCCGTCGGAGTCGATCCGGTCGAAGGTCACCCGCGTCGCCGCCCGAAGTACTGCGTCGAGGTCCTCGGGGTCCGCCACGGCGTCAGTCGTGACGACCACGAGCATGGTCGCCAGCGCCGGCGCGAGCATGCCGGCACCCTTCGCCATCCCACCGACCGTGAATCCGTCCCCGGTGAACACGGCCTGCTTGGAGACCGAGTCGGTCGTCATGATCGCGGCCGCCGCGGCGTCACCACCCCCACGGGCGAGGCCCGCGACCGCCTTCTCGACGCCGGCCGTGAGCGCGGGCATCGGGAGCCGTACTCCGATCAGTCCGGTGGAGCAGACGGCCACCTCCCCGGCACCGATGGACAGCGCGCCGGCCACGTGCTCGGCGGTGTGGTGGGTGTCGGCGAAGCCCTCCGGACCGGTGCAGGCATTGGCACCACCGGAGTTCAGGACGACTGCCCTGACCGCACCGGCCCGCAGCACCTGCTCGCTCCACAGCACCGGCGCGGCCTTGACACGGTTGCCGGTGAAGACACCGGCAGCGGCGTACGACGGGCCGTCGTTGACGACCAGCGCGACGTCCGGTTCCCCCGTGGACTTCAGCCCGGCGCCGACTCCGCTGGCCCGGAAACCCTTTGCAGCAGTAACGCTCACGGCGCAACCCCGTTCGATGTGAGGCCCGCAGTCTCCGGCAGGCCCAGCGCCAGGTTGGCGTTCTGGATAGCTTGTCCAGCAGCGCCCTTGACGAGGTTGTCGAGAGCACTGACGACCACGGCCCGGCCGGAGTGCGGGTCCGCGGCGACCTGCAGGTGCACGGAGTTGGACCCGACGGTCGCGCCCGTCTGCGGTGCCTGTCCGGCCGGCAGCACGTGGACGAAGGGCTCCTGGTCGTACGCGCCGTGCAGCACCTCCTGCAGCAGCTCGGTCGTGACGCCCTCGGCAAAGCGGGCCGTTGAGGTGGCGAGGATGCCGCGTGACATCGGTGCCAGGACAGGGGTGAAGCTCACGGTCACCGGCGCGTCCGCGGCCCGGCTCAGCGCCTGCTCGATCTCCGGGGTGTGCTGGTGTGCGCCGCCGATCTTGTATGCCGACAGCTGGCCCATCACGGTGCTCGCCGACAACCCGTCGCTGGCCTTGCGGCCCGCCCCCGTGGTCCCACTCGCCGCGACGACGACGACGTCGTCTGGCTCCACGAGGCCGGTGGCGAGCAACGGCGCCAGACCGAGGACGACCCCGGTCGGGTAGCACCCGGGGCTCGCGATACGGGTCGCCCCGGCGATCTCCTTGCGGGCGTCGCCGAGCTCGGGCAGGCCGTACGTCCAGGTGCCCGCGTGCCTGCCGCCGTAGTGCTGTTCCCAGTGCGCCGGGTCGACGAGACGGTGGTCGGCGCCGAGGTCGATGACCACGATGTCGGAGGGCAGCTGGGCGGCGAGCGTTGCCGACTCCCCGTGCGGCAGTGCGAGGAACACCACGTCGGCGCCGAGCACCGCGTCAACGTCGGTGGGAACGAACGTACGGTCGGCAAGCGTGACCAGGTGCGGGTGCAGCGCGGTCACGTACTTGCCGGCGCTGCTCCCGGCGGCCAACGGCCCCACCTGCAGGTCGGGGTGCCCGAGCAGCAGGCGTATGAGCTCTCCGCCGGCGTACCCGGAGGCTCCGACGACCGCCGCGACGAGTTGATGGGGTGCCACGGACCAGTACTATATACGCATATCCACATACTTGACGTGTGCGGGTGACAGCGCGCTGGAATAGCCGACGAGCACCGAGGCCGTCCCGCATCGCTACGCTGACGCACTCTCCGACCTCGGACGGGGCGGACTCTGGAGGCCGACCATGGTGTATCTGGCCGCCGCGATCGTCGTCGCGACACTCGTGGCGATGGCGTCTGGCCGGGTGCCGCCCCTGCTCGCCCTGGCGACCGGCCTGTGCGCCGCAGGCCTGACGCGGATCGCTACCTTCGAGCAGCTCGCGTCCGGACTGGGCAACGCCGGCGTCGTCACCGTGGCCGGGATGCTGGTCATCGCCAAGGGCGTCGTGCGGACCGGCGTCGTCAGCCGGGTGACGCGCCACCTGCTGGACACGGTGACCTCCTCTCGGCAGGCGCTGCGACGCCTTGCGCTGCCGGTGGGTACGGCGTCGGCCCTCATCAACACGACTCCGATCGTGGCGATGCTCATCCCGGCCACCCGGGAGCTCGAGCAGACCCGCCAGGTGCCGGCCCGCGAGGTGCTGCTGCCGATCACCCACACCACCACCCTCTCGGGGTCGGTCACGCTCATCGGCACGAGCTCCAACCTGCTCATCGCGGGCATCGCCGGGTCCGCCGGGGTGTCGATGTCGATGCTCTCCTTCGCTCCGGTCGCCCTACCGGTGGCGGTCGTGGGCACCCTGGCCCTGGTCCTCTTCGGACCTCGCCTGCTGCACGGCGAAGCCGTCTGTTCGGCCGAGGAGAAGGCATGGCGGGTCGAGATCCCGGTCACCGGCCGTGCGCTGGTGGTGGGTCGGCGCCCCTCGGCGTGCGGCCTCGAGGCGAGCCAGGTGTTCGCCCTGGTCGCGGTGCGGCGTGACGGCGGCGAGATCGAGCCGGATCAAGTGCTCGGAGGCGGCGACGTACTCGTCTACCGCGCCACCCGTGTGGGAGTAGCGGCGCTCTGGGGCAACCCGCTGTTCGGCCTGGCGCCGCAGAAGCTCTTTGCCGTCTCGCTCACGTCCGGCGAGCGCGGGTCGCTGCGCGACATCGAGGACGACGAGCAGATCCGCGTGATCGCCGCGCAGACCGAGACCTCGCTGCGACGGACCCCGCTCACGCCCGGCGAGGTCTGCTTCGTCACGGCCACGGACGCGCAGGCCGTCGCAGACCACCCCGCCTTCGGAGTCTCGGAGGAGCTGGCCGGCACCGCACCGCAGCCGGGCAAGACCTGGATCGCGCTCGCGGTCCTGGTCGCGGTGATCGTCGCCGCCTCGTTCGGTCTCGCACCGGTGGCCATTGTTGCTTCGACCGGGGCGGTCCTGATGGTCCTGACCGGAGTGCTCACCCCGCACGCGGCGGTACGCGCGCTCGACTGGAACGTGCTGTTCATCTTGGCGGGCTCGATCGGGCTCGGCGCCGTCGTGGTCGCCAGCGGCCTGGCGACAGCGCTCGCCAGCGCCATCCGCCACCTGGCCGCAGGCAACCCCTTCCTGGTGGTGGTCGTGCTGGTCCTCACCACGACCCTGCTCACGAACATGGTCTCCAACGCCGCCGCAGCATCGGTCCTCACGCCGGTCGTGATCGGCATCGCCGCCGAGATGCAGCTCTCCCCGACGATCCTGCTGGCGCGTCTTGGCACCTGCATCTCGTTCACGTTCCTCATGCCCTTCAGCCACCAGTCGAACCTGATGGTGATGCGCCCGGGCGGCTACGACACCGCGACCTTCGTGCGCCTGGGCGTCCCGCTCACCGTCCTGGTCGCCGTCGTCGCAGTGGTGGTCGGCTACCTGCTCGTGCGCACCTGAACAACACCCACGCGGTGAGAATGCCGCCGCTGCCGCGCCGACGGCGGCCTCACCACCACTCACTGTTCCGGCAGGAGCGAGGACGACAACTGCAACCCGCACATGCCACGTGGCAGGTCGTGGGTCAGACGAACGGGCAGTGGCGGCACCCGCTCTCACAGCACGCACCATGGTCCAGCAGCGCGGTCGACGTGAAGACGAACATCCCGGTGACGGGGTCCTCGTATCCGGGTTCATCGGCGGCAAGCGCAGCCCTGTGGGCGGCCAGGATCGCTTGGTACGCGGGGTGGGACGGCGCCAGCCGGCCGATGTGTGGTTGGTCGAGAGGTCGGTCGGCAGGCTTCATGCGGTTCCCTGCCCTGGCCTCGACGTCGGTCAGGTGCGAAGGCGGGCGCCGACCGTCGCCGCTGCAGCGGCGACCGCGGCGTTGCGGGCCGCGCTTACCTCGTCTTCGGTCAGGGTTCGGTCCGGGGCGCGCAGCCGCAGAGCGTACGCCAGCGACTTCTGACCGTGCCCCACCTGTTCACCGGCGTAGACGTCGAAGAGGCGCACCGACTCCAACAGGTCGCCGGCGCCCTCGCGCAGCGCCGCCTCGACGTCTGCGGCCGACACCCCGGCCGCGACCACGAGGGCCACATCCTCCTTGGCCACGGGATAGCTCGACAACGAGCCATCCAGGCGCACCGGCTTCGCGGCCGCGAGCACGGCGTCAAGGTCGAGCTCCATCGCCGCGCTGCGGGGCGGGAGGCCGTAGGCCGCGACGACGCGCGGGTGCAGCTCGCCGGCGTAGCCGACGGCGGCACCGTCCACGACCAGCTCGGCGCACCGGCCCGGGTGCCACGGCATGGGATTGGCACCCGGCCGTACGCTCAGCGCGGTCCCGACCGCTGCCGCCGCGGCGCGCGCGGACTCGATCGCGTCAGCCCAGCCGGCCGGTTGGGCCGGTCCCCACCAGCCGGCCGGGGAGCGCTGCCCGGCGAACGCGGTCGCGAGTCGCAGGGGTTGGTCCGGCAACAGCGCGTACAACACGGCAAGGTCGTCCTGGCTGGGCCGGGCCGTCACCGACGGGCGCGGTGGACGGCCACGCTCGGGCTGACCCTCGCGCGGCAGGAACACTGCACCGGTCTCGTACACCGCGACATCGCTCAGACCACGCCCGATGTTTCGGCGCACGACTGCCAGCAACCCCGGCAGCAGCGTCGTACGCATCCCCGGCGCCTCGTCCGACAACGGGTTGGCGACCAGCAGCAGCCGTCGCCGCGGGTCGTCTGACGGCAGGCACAACGCGTCCATGTCGGCAGCTCCGACGAAAGGGAACGAGAGCACCTCCGTACAGCCGAATGCGGCAACCTCGCGTGAGACCCTGCGCCGCTGCCGCTGCCCCGTCGTGAGGCCGCCGCCGAAGGGAGCCCGCGGCACCCTCGGCGGGATTGCGTCGTAGCCACCGAGGCGCAGCACCTCCTCGACCAGGTCGTACGAGCCAGTCAGATCCGGGCGCCAGCTCGGAGGCGTGACCGTCAGGACATCATCCTCGGTGACCACGCACCCGACGGCCCGCAGCCGCTGCACCACGTCGGCGGCACCGATCTCGATACCGGCGATCCGTTGCGGCAGCTCGACATCGAGTCTGATGGCCGGCTGCTCATACGGGCCTTCGACGGCCGTCATGCCGACGTACGAGCCACCGCCGAGCTCGAGCAGCATTGCCGTGGCTCGCGCGCTTGCGTACGGCGCAAGCACACGGTCGACTCCGCGCTCGTAGCGCCGGGACGCGTCGCTGGACAGCTTGTGCCGACGCGACGTGCGGGCGACCCCCACTGACGCGAACCATGCCGCCTCCAGGGCGATGTCGGTGGTCGCGTCGTCGATCTCGGAGGTAAGCCCGCCCATGACTCCGGCCAACCCGATCGGGCCGCGGTCGTCGGTTATCAACAGGTCCTGCGGCGACAGCGTCCGATTGACGTGATCGAGGGTCTCGAGCGTCTCACCGGCATGAGCCCGGCGTACGGTCACCGGCCCGGCGAGCTTGCCGAGGTCGAACGC
>JBDTDW010000009.1:0-5625 GCA_039922855.1 Candidatus Nanopelagicales bacterium
GAGTGAGCTGAACCAGAGGACCGCAGTGGCCGATCGACTCGTCGTCCGTGGTGCCCGCGAGCACAACCTCAAGGACGTCTCGCTGGACCTTCCCCGTGACGCGATCATCGTGTTCACCGGCCTGTCCGGCTCGGGCAAGTCGTCCCTGGCGTTCGACACGATCTTCGCCGAAGGACAGCGGCGCTACGTCGAGTCGCTGTCGGCGTACGCCCGACAGTTCCTCGGCCAGATGGACAAGCCAGACGTCGACTTCATCGAGGGTCTGTCCCCGGCAGTGTCAATCGACCAGAAGTCGACGAACCGCAACCCTCGTTCGACGGTCGGGACCATCACGGAGGTCTACGACTACCTGCGCCTGCTGTACGCACGTGCCGGCCGCCCGCACTGCCCCGTGTGCGGGCGTCCGATCAGCCGCCAGACGCCGCAGCAGATCGTCGATCGCGTGCTCGAGCTCGACGAGGGCACCCGGTTCCAGGTGCTCGCACCCGTCGTCCGAGCCCGCAAGGGCGAATACGCGGACCTGTTCCGGCAGCTGCAGACCCAGGGGTTCTCCCGCGCCCGCGTCGACGGAGTGGTGCACTCGCTGGCCGAACCCCCAACCCTGAAGAAACAGGAGAAACACACCATCGAGGTGGTGGTCGACCGGCTCACGGTCAAGCGCTCCGCCAAGCAACGGCTCACCGACTCCGTCGAGACCGCCCTGCGCCTCGGCGGTGGGCTGATCACCCTGGACTTCATCGACCTACCCGACGATGACCCGCAGCGCGAACGGATGTTCTCCGAGCACCTGGCCTGCCTCGACGACGACCTGTCCTTCGAGGAGCTCGAACCCAGGTCGTTCTCGTTCAACAGCCCGTTCGGCGCGTGCCCGGAGTGCACCGGCCTGGGAACCCGCATGGAGGTCGATCCTGAGCTCGTGGTCCCGGACGGCTCCATGACCTTGCGCGAGGGCGCCGTCGCGCCCTGGTCGAGCGGGCACACCAGCGACTACTTCCTGCGCCTGCTCGAGGCGCTCGGGGAGGACCTCGCGTTCGACATCGACACGCCCTGGGACGGACTGCCGGCCCGGGGACGCACGGCGATCATGAAGGGCCACGACCACCAGGTCCACGTACGCTACAAGAACCGTTACGGCCGACAGCGCTCGTACCACACGGGTTTTGAGGGCATCGTGCCCTTCGTGCTGCGCCGGCACACCGAGGCGGAGACCGACACGGGCCGGGAGAGGTTCGAGGGTTACATGCGCGAGGTTCCGTGTCCGGCGTGCGCCGGCACCCGGCTCAAGCCGATCAGCCTCGCGGTGACTCTCGGCGGCCGGTCGATCGCGGAGGTCGCGGCGCTGCCCATCGGCGAGTGCGCGGAGTTCCTCCACGACCTCGATCTGTCACCGCGTGAGCGCCAGATCGCAGAGCGGGTCCTGAAGGAGGTGAACGAACGGCTGCGCTTCCTCGTCGACGTCGGCCTGCACTACTTGAGCCTGGACCGCGCCGCAGGCACGCTGGCCGGAGGCGAGGCCCAACGCATCCGGCTGGCCACCCAGATCGGCTCCGGTCTGGTCGGGGTGCTCTACGTCCTCGACGAGCCGAGCATCGGGCTGCACCAGCGCGACAACCACCGATTGATGGACACCCTGGTGCGCCTGCGTGACCTGGGCAACCCGCTGATCGTCGTGGAGCACGACGAGGACACCATCCGGCTGGCCGACTGGGTCGTCGACATCGGGCCGGGTGCGGGGGAGCACGGCGGCCAGGTCGTCGTGTCAGGCCCGGTGTCCGAGCTGTTGAGCCATCCCGACTCCATCACCGGCGACTACCTCTCCGGCCGCCGACGCATCGAGGTCCCGGCCGTACGCCGACCCCGGACCCCTGGTCGCGAGCTCGTCGTGGAGGGCGCCCGGGAGCACAACCTGCGCGACGTCTCGGTCACGTTCCCGCTCGGGTGCTTCGTGGCTGTCACCGGCGTCAGTGGCAGTGGAAAGTCCACGCTGGTCAACGACATCCTGTACACAAGCCTGGCACGCGAGCTCAACGGCGCTCGGGCGGCGTCCGGGCGACACAAGCGGGTGCGCGGCTTCGACCACCTCGACAAGGTGGTCCACGTCGACCAGAGCCCGATCGGTCGCACTCCCCGGTCCAACCCTGCCACCTACACCGGCGTCTTCGACCACGTGCGCAAGCTCTTCGCCGAGACCACGGAGGCCAAGGTCCGCGGCTACCTGCAGGGCCGTTTCTCCTTCAACGTCAAGGGTGGGCGCTGTGAAGCTTGCGCCGGTGACGGCACAATCAAGATCGAGATGAACTTCCTGCCGGACGTCTACGTCCCGTGCGAGGTGTGCCACGGCGCGCGCTACAACCGGGAGACCCTCGAGGTGCACTTCAAGGGCAAGACCGTCTCCGAGGTCCTCGACATGCCCATCGACGAGGCACTCGAGTTCTTCGCGGCTGTGCCGCCCATCGCACGCCATCTGAGCACGTTGGTGGACGTGGGCCTGGGCTACGTACGGCTCGGGCAACCGGCACCGACGCTGTCCGGCGGCGAGGCGCAGCGGGTCAAGCTGGCTAGCGAGCTGCAGAAGCGATCGACCGGGCGCACCGTCTACGTCCTCGACGAGCCCACCACGGGCCTGCACTTCGAGGACATCCGCAAGCTGCTCGGCGTGCTGCACTCGCTGGTCGACAAGGGCAACAGTGTCATCGTGATCGAGCACAACCTCGACGTGATCAAGACCGCTGACTGGATCATCGACATGGGTCCCGAGGGCGGCAGCGGCGGGGGCCTGGTGATCGCGGAGGGGACCCCTGAGGATGTCGTCGGGGTCCCTGAGAGCCACACCGGCGCCTTCCTCGCGCATGTGATTGAGCAGGGCCGGGAACGATCCGAGCCGGTTCGGGCGTCCAGGGGAGCGACGGCGCGCGTGGCCAGAGCCAGGACCACGCCGAAGAAGTCGGCGGCACCCAAGCCGGTGACGGCGAAGTCCACGAGCACGAGGAAGGGCACGAGCAGCAAGGTGACGGCGGTCAGAAGTGCGCCGACGACGACGGCACGGACGACGCGGGCAACGCGCCGGTCCGGAGCGTCCTGATGAGCCGAGCTCGGCCTCAGCCGGCAGAGGGTCCGGCCGCCCCGACGCGGCGACGGGTCCTGCAGGCGGTTGGGATCACCGGCATCGCGGCGGTCGCCGCGGGCTGCGCGTCCGCCGTGACCGCTACGTCGTCGACGGGTGCCTCGGCACCGGCCAGCGCGCCGACCCCCCCTGCACCCACGGCGTCCGGCTCGGCGAGCAGCGGCCGGCCGACCAACCTCGGCCCGACCGCTTCCGTGCCGGAGGGTGGCGGGACGATCTACGTCGAGCAGAAGATCGTCGTGACCCAGCCCGTCCCCGGGGTGTTCAAGGGCTTCTCTGCCGTGTGCCCGCATCTGGGCTGTCTGGTCGGCAGCGTCGCGGACGGGCGGATCGACTGCCTCTGCCACGGCAGCGAGTTCTCGGTCGTGGACGGCAGCCGCATCGCTGGTCCGGCTCTGACCGGACTCTCGTACGCCGACGTCACGGTGTCCGGTGCCGACCTCGTCCTGAACACCTGACACATCGCCTCGTGCGTCCGTGCACCCCCACGATCTGAGGAGCCAGCGTGAACAACGTGTCCCCGCCCACCCGCCGTCAAGTGCTGCAGACCACGGGGGTGGTCGCCGCAGTCGCGGCCGCCACAGCCGGGTGCGGGTTCATCGGGACGGGCGTCCAGGCTGCCCCGCAGCCGACCGGACCTGTCACGCTCGGTCCGACCTCGGGTGTCCCCGTGGGCGGCGGCAGGATCTATTCCGACCAGAAGGTCGTCGTCACCCAGCCCTCGGCCGGCTCGTACAAGGCGTTCACCGCGGTCTGCACCCATGAGGGCTGCCTCGTCGGGTCGGTCTCCGACGGCGCCATCCTCTGCCCCTGCCACGGCAGCCAGTTCTCCATCTCCGACGGCAGCGTCATGCAGGGACCGGCGACGATCGCGCTCGCGACCGAGGACATCACCGTCGCGAACAACGCGGTGATACTCGACAGCTGAGCCCCGTCAACCGACCGGCTGCGGCACCCGGTCGGCCAGGCCTGGCGGTGTCTGCGATCCTGCCTAGGCTGGGGACGTGGCCGATCCCGCGACGTACCGTCCGGCGGCCGGTTCGATCCCGGACCAGCCCGGCGTCTACCGGTTCCGTGACGCTATGGGCCGCGTGGTCTACGTGGGCAAGGCGAAGAGCCTGCGCAGCCGGCTGGGCTCGTACTTCCAGGACCTGTCCGCGCTGCATCCACGCACCCAGTCGATGGTGACGACGGCGGCTGCGGTGGACTGGGTAACGGTCGACACCGAGGTCGAGGCGCTCACGCTGGAGTACTCCTGGATCAAGGCGTACGACCCCCGCTTCAACGTGAAGTACCGCGACGACAAGAGCTACCCCTACCTCGCGGTCACCCTCGGGGAGGAATTCCCGCGGGTGACGGTGATGCGCGGTGCCAAGAAGCCAGGGGTGCGCTACTTCGGCCCTTACGCCCACGCCTGGGCCATCCGCGAGACGGTCGACCAGCTGATGCGGGTGTTCCCCACGCGGACGTGCAGCTCCGGGGTCTTCAAGCGGCACACTCAGATGGGCCGGCCCTGCCTGCTCGGCTACATCGGCAAGTGCTCGGCGCCGTGCGTGGGACGGGTGTCCGCGGAGGAGCACCGCCGAATCGCCCTGGACTTCTGCGCGTTCATGGGGGGGCAGACGACGGCTTTCACCCGCCGTATCGAACGAGAGATGAAGGCGGCGGCAGCCGAGCTCGACTTCGAACGGGCTGCCCGGTTGCGAGATGACCTCAAAGCCCTGGAGCGTGCCCTGGAGAAGAGCGCCGTCGTGTTCGGCGACGGCACCGACGCCGACGTCATCGCGGTCGCGGACGAACAGCTCGAGTCGGCCGTCCAGGTGTTCCACGTCCGCGGCGGCCGGATCCGCGGCCAGCGCGGTTTCGTCGTCGACAAGGTCGAGGACCTGTCCGCCAGCGAGATCATCGGGCAGCTGCTGGTCCGGCTGTACGGCGGCGAGTCCGGCGATGGCGTCCCGCGGGAGGTCCTGGTCCCGACGCTGCCTCCCGACGCAGGAGCCGTCGGGGACTGGCTCGCCACGCTGCGCGGCTCCCGGGTGGACCTGCGGGTGCCGCAACGCGGAGACAAGCACGACCTGATGCAGACCGTGCAGCGCAACGCCGTCCAGTCGTTGGCACTTCACAAGACCAAGCGGGCGAGCGATCTCACAGCGCGCAGCCGTGCCCTCGAGGAGCTCCAGGAGGCACTGGATCTGCCGGAGGCGCCGCTGCGGATCGAGTGCATCGACGTGTCCCACCTGCAAGGCACCGACGTCGTCGCGTCCCTCGTCGTCTTCGAGGACGGGCTGCCCCGCAAGAGCGAGTACCGCCGGTTCGCGCTGCGGGGCGCCGCCGGCTCCGACGGGGCATCCAACGACGACGTGCGCTCCATCGCCGAGGTCGTGACCCGGCGCTTCACCCGCCTGCTGGAGGAGCAGGCACCAACGGCCGACGACCCGGTGCCCGGGATCGACCCCACCACCGGGCGACCCCGGAAGTTCTCCTACCCACCGCAGCTGTTC
>JBDTDW010000010.1:0-7614 GCA_039922855.1 Candidatus Nanopelagicales bacterium
CTGCCGAACACCGTTGCCACCAAGGCAATGGCTACCGCCAGCGTCACACCGGGCAGCCGTGAGCGCCACACTGCCCTTCGACTCGGCCCGGCCGACGCGGCGGCAGGTTGCCTGGTCACCGGACCAATGTGGCCCAAGATCGCCGCGGGCGATAGCGGCCAGGACCCGATGAGCGGCCACCTCGCGGGCCGAGCCGGCGACCCGCGACCTCGTAGGACCGACGATCGATGATTGACGCCACGGGCTCACTCGTGCGGCGCGCCTGATAGCCCGCGGCGTCCGGGCCTGGCCGCAACCTGCCTGACAGCAGTCGGGACCGACGCATCCTCTCACCGGGCCGCACGCCGCACTGCTGCGCCACCGGCTCAGCTGTGCGGGACGAACCGCGTCGGTCGGATCGCGATGATGACCCGGTCAGGAGCGTCCGACACGTCCGACACCGCACCGTAGCGCTCCATGAGCGAGCGGTAGAACGATGCCTGCGCGTCGTCGGCCTCGATGGTCTCGACGACGCCGCGCACCTCGAGATAGCGGTACCCGCTCTCCGGGTCAGCGATCGACACGGCGACTGCCGGATTCGATTGCAGGTTCCGGTACTTCTGCCGCGTCCTGGTGTGGGTGAATCGCAGCAGCTCACCGTCCCAGGCGAACCACATGACGTTGCTCTGCGGCGTGCCGTCCGGACGAACGGTCGCGAGGTGGGCGAACAACGGTCGCTGGAGCAGGTCGACGTGCGAGGCCGGAACAGTCGTTGAGCTCATGGTCCCAGGCTATCGCCGAGCCCGGCTGCGGCCCGCGTCAGGAACCGAAGTGCTCGAAGGCGATGGCGGCGCCGTGACCTTGTAGGTCGAAGCCGATCTGTTCGGCCATGGCACGCAGGAACTCCGGGTCGCTCATCGGGTGGTCGCCCAGACCTTCGAGGTACGCCTTGTGCGCGGACAGCGACGCGATCGCGCGGTCAAGGCCCGCCGTGACGTCCAGCGCGTGTGTCCGCTGCGGCGAACCAGTCACCAGCGCCCGCTTGGCGCTGTGCGGATCCAGCCCCTCCGCCAGCAGCTCGGGGAAGATCCACCGGTTGCCCGCGTCCCCCATGGCGTCGAGTGCAGCAGCGCCGGTGTGGCGGTGGTCGGGTGTGTTCATCGAACCCGGGAAGCCCCACCCCTCCCGATGGTTGAACAGCAGCAACGTGTCAGGGCGGTGGCGCCGGATCGCTCGGGCCAGATCACGGCGCAGCGCGAGGTCATGTTGCACGACCCCGTCCGGGTGACCGAGGAACTCCACCGTCCGGACACCCACGATCGCAGCGCCCGCAATCTCCTCGGCCTCTCGCAGCGGGCCGGCCACCGTCGGTTCGAGCCCGTCGATGCCGGCCTCCCCGCTCGTGACGAGGCAGTATGCGACCTCGTGACCGGCGTCGGTCCAGATCGCGACGGCCGCGGCGGCTCCGTACTCGAGGTCGTCGGGGTGCGCGACGATCGCCAGCACCTTGCCTGGGTCGGGAAGATCCAACTGCTGCAGGGTCGGCGCTTCGCTCATGCCCGCAGCGTGTCACGTCCCACGCGCAGCGCCGCCACCGCCATGCCTCGCGCGAGTCAGGAAAAGGCTCGCCTCAGGCCGGCATCGGCTCGGTCGCCGCTTCGTCGAGGCGGCGCAACGCCGCCCGCACCGTCGTGCCGTCCGTCGTGAACCAGAACGGCGGCAGCGAACGGCGCAGGTAGTCGCCGTAACGCGCGGTCGCCAGGCGCGGGTCCAGTACCGCAACAACGCCCCTGTCCTCCCCCGACCTGATCAGCCGGCCCACCCCCTGAGCCAGCAGCAGCGCGGCCCTCGGGACTGACACCGCTGTGAACCCGTTGCCCCCGTGCTCCTCCGCGGCCTTGGAGCGTGCCGCCGTCAGCGGCTCGTTCGGACGCGGGAACGGGATCCGGTCGATGACGACCAGGTTGCACGAGCTCCCGGGTACGTCGACGCCCTGCCACAGCGACAGAGTGCCGAGCAGGATCGACCTCGGCTCGGCAGCGAACCGAGCCACGAGGTCGGCGACCGAGTCGCCACGCTGCTGCACCAGGAGGGGCGCGTCCGTCGGCACGATCCCGCGGTCCAGCAACAGGTCCGGAAGGCTCTGCTCCAGATGCTCCGCGGCCCGCTCGACGCCGCGCCAGGACGAGAACAGCGCCAGGGTGCGCCCGCCGGCCTCGGCGATCAAGGCCGCCAGCTCGTCCAGGGCCGCAGCACTCACGCCGTCGCGATCCGGCGGCGCGATGTGGGAGGGAACGTACAAGATCCCTTGTCGCGCATGGTCGAACGGTGAGCCGACGTCCAGCCCGGTCCAACCCTTCTGGTCGGCCGCGAGCCCGAGCGACTGGGCGAGCGGGGCGAAGGAGCCGCCGAGGGTCAGCGTCGCGCTGGTCACCACGACCCGGGTCTTGTCGAACAGCGCCTCCCGCAGCACCGAGGCGACCGAGAGCGGCGCGACGTGCAGGACGGGGGGCCGCCGCTCCGCCGCCTCGAGCCACGCCACGTCACCCTCGTCCAGCGAGAGCAGGGAACCCGCGACGTCGTGCACCTCTGCGAGCAGACCCTTGGCGCGCGCCAGCGCAGCGCCGGTCTCGGGATCTGCCTTCGCCGCTTCCCGGTTGGCACTGTTTGACATTTCGGTGACCGCGCCGTGGCTGGCATCACGTACGGCGGCCAGCGCCAGCAGAAGCGCACCGTCGACCTTCTCGATCCGTACGGAACCTCGCGAACCACCGGCGATGGCGGAGAGCTCGGCCCCGAGCGCCTCTGCGGCGGACTCGAGCCGCTCGTGGGTGTCGTCGGACAGGTGACGGCGCGCCCGGGACGCGGCCCGCTCGACGACAGCCGCGGACAGCTCGACGGTGACCGCAGTCGTCGCCCGATCGACCAGCTCGTGACCTTCGTCGATGATCACGGCATCGTGGTCGGGCAGGACCGGCACCTCCTCGAGCGCATGGATCGCGAGCATCGCGTGGTTGGTCACCACGACCTCGGACTCCTTGGCGCGCTCCCGGGCCAGCTCGGCGAAGCACTCCTGGCCGTAGGGGCAGCGGGCGGCTCCGACGCACTCACGGCCCGAGACCGAGACGGCCCGCCACACCCGGCCGTCCACAGGGAACGGCGTGTCGTCGCGGTCACCGGACTCGGTCTGATCCACCCACTCCCGCAACGCTTTCGCCTGCTTACCCAGGATGGTGGTGGGCGCTGCGAACAGCGTGGCATCCTCGTCGTCCTGGTCCGCTGCACCCCGGTGGACCCGGTCCAGGCACACGTAGTTGTGTCGTCCCTTAAGGACGGCGTAGGTGGGACGGCGACCCAGCAGCGGCTCCAGGGCATCGGCCACCCGGGGCAGGTCTCGTGCGATGAGCTGGTGCTGCAGCGCCAGCGTCGCGGTCGCCACGATCACGCGGCGCTCGCTGCTGGTGGCGTGCAGCATGGCCGGGACGAGGTACGCCAACGACTTCCCTGTCCCGGTGCCGGCCTGCACCAGCAGGTGGCCGGATCCAGCGAGCGTTGCCGCCACAGCCGCGGCCATCTGCTGCTGTCCGGGGCGGGTCTGTCCGGACAAGGATGCGACGGCGGCGGCCAATGCCGGCTCGAGGCCGACCTCGGCTGCGGGCTTTCGGCGCGGGGGCGTCGTCGCGATCACGTCATCGGCGGCAGCAGCTGCAGACGAGCGGGCAGGCGGCGGCACCGACGTCCTCCAGGTCGCGAGCGGGTGAGGCTTCCATCCAACACCGTCACCAACTCGGCGCAGCTCAGCCGTCCACAGGCTCGCTGAGCACGGCTCTCGCGGCGGCCGTCAAGCGGGCGCGGAGCCGGTCCTGCGACATCGCGCTGCTGTGGAACAAGATCGACTGGATCGCCCCGGTCGCAGCGTGCACGACCACGCGGGCCTCGCCCTCGTCCAGCTCCGGGCGCAGCTCCCGTAGCAGGCGCACCCACACCTCGAGGTAGCGGCGCTGCTTGCTGCGCAGCCGCCGCCGATCCTGCTCGGGCAGGTTGTGGATCTCGCTGAAGTAGACCTGAGCGACCGCCCGATCCGCCACGACGAACTCCACCTGGGCGCCCACCAACCGATCCAGTGCTCGACCCAGGTCCAGGACACCGCGTTCGATCTCCTGCTCCTCGCGCAAAAGGTCGTCGATGACCCGTTCGAAGAGCGCGACCAATATCGCGGCCTTGCTGTCGAAGTGTCGGTAGATCCCGGAGCCCGTGATGCCCGCCTCGACGCCGATGTCTGCCATCGATGCTCCGTGGAAGCCGTTGCGGGCGACCAGGTCCGCGGCCGCCTCGAGGATTCGTTCCTTGCGGGCCGGATCACGGGTACGCGCCTGGGAGCCGGTCGGGGTCGCCATCATCGACCGATCAGTTGGCGGCGTGGGAGTAGTGATCGCGGAACTTGTCGCGTACGACGTTCTTCTGGATCTTCCCCGTGGAGGTGCGCGGCAGCTCCTGCACCACGATGACAGACTTAGGCGTCTTGAAAGAGCCCACCTGCTCCTTGACCGACGACAGCAGCGCCTCCTCGTCGAGGCTGGTCCCCGGCTTCGGCACGACCACGGCGGTCACCGCCTCGGTCCAGCGCTCGTGCGGCAGCCCTACGACCACGACTTCCGCAACGTTGGGGTCAGCGGCGTAGATCGCCTTCTCGACTTCGATCGAGGCGACGTTCTCACCCCCGGACTTGATGACGTCCTTGTTGCGGTCCGTGAACCACAAGATGCCGTCGGCGTCGAAGCTGCCGACGTCCCCGGAGTGGAACCAGCCGTGCTCGAACGCGATCCGGGTCGCCTCCTCATCCTTGAGGTAGCCGGTCATCGTGTGCGGTCCCCTATAAACGATCTCCCCGGACTGCCCCGGCTCCAGCAGCTCACCGTCCGACGCCATGATCCCCACCGCGATGTTGACCACGGGGGTACCGACGGCACCGTTGTGCGAGAGCTGGTGCTCGGGTCGGAACAGCGTGGTCGTCGGGCTCATCTCCGTCTGCCCGAACAGCAGGTAGAAGCCGCAGTCGAAGACCTTCAGGCACTCGACGAGCTGGGCCTGCGGCATCGGAGCCATGGCGTAGAGGGCCCGCCGCAGGCTGGACAGGTCCCGGCGCCCGATGTCGGGATGGTCCAGCAGCGTCCGATACATCATGGGGAGCCCGAAGATCTGGGTGATGCGCTCGGACTCGATGAGCTCGAGCAGCCGCCCGGCGTCGAAACCACGCTGGACGTAGATCGCGGCCCCCACCATCACCGCCGCAGTGCAGTGGCAGTTCAGCTGGGCCGTGTGGAACATCGGCATCATCGCCGCGAATCGGTCCTCGTCGGTGAAGCGCGCCTCCAAGGCCATCGTCATGGACTCCAGGTAGATCGCGGTGTGATTGCCGATGACGCCCTTGGGGAATGCGGTCGTCCCGCTGGTGTAGAGGTACGTGATGGGGTCACGGTCCCCCACGATGTGCTCGGGCTCGCTCCCGTCGGCATCGGCCACCAGCTCCTCGAGCGTGACCTGGCGGCGATCCGGTGTCGGCACCTCCTGCCCGAGCCCGGTCCCGGGGATGACGATCACGTCGGTCACCGCGGGCGCCCCGACCAGCGCAGCAGCCATGACCGCCAGCAGCTGGGTCTCCACGACGAGGCCTCGGGCACCGGAGTGACCCAGGACGTAGGTGACCTCCTCCGGTCGCCACCCCAGGTTGATCGGTACGCACACCACGCCGAGCTTGGCGCAGGCGTAGTAGGTCACGAGGAACTCGACGCTGTTGGCGGAGGCCAGCGCGAGCGCGTCGCCGCGCTGGTAGCCGTCTGCCGCGAGCGCGTTCGCGACCCGGTTCACCCATGTGTTGAGCTCGCCGTACGTCAGCCGGCACTCACCGTCCACGACGGCGAGGTTGTCGCGATGGCGAGCCGCGGTCCTGGTGAGGCTGTCGCCGACGTTGACCCGGTGGATGAGGTTGTCATGGAGCTCAGTGGTATCCGACATGGTCACTATCCCTGCTCGGTGCGTGCTGGTCAGTAGGAGCGCGGCAGCCCCAGCGAGTGCTGGGCAATGAAGTTCAGGATCATCTCCCGGTTCACCGGAGCGATCCGCAGCAACCGGGCCATCGCCCACAGGGGGAGCAGCCCGTAGTCCACGGTCAGACCGTTCCCGCCGTGGGTCTGGATCGCGGCGTCGATGGCCGCGAGTGCCGCCTCCGCCGCCGCATACTTGGCCATGTTCGAGGCCTCCCCCGCGCTCTGGCCGTGATCGTGCAGCCACGCCGCCTTGGCGGTCATGAGGGCGGCGAGCTCGACCTCGATCTTGGCTTTCGCCAGCGGGTGAGAGACCCCTTGGTGCGCCCCTATGGGTTCGTCCCACACGACTCGCGTCGAGGCGTAGGCAGTCGCACGGGTCAAGGCATATCGACCGATGCCGACGCAGATGGCAGCACCGGTGACCCGCTCGGGGTTCAGGCCGTGGAACACCTGCCGAAAGCCCTCCCCCTCGATCCCGACCAGGCGGTCCGCCCCGACCCGCACGCCATCCAGGAAGAGGGTGAACTGCCGCTCGGCCAGCGGTGGTGACAGCGGTAGCGGCTGGCGCACCAGGCCGGGCGCATCGCTGTCGACCAGGAACATCGACAGCTGCGCGTGCCCGGAGACCTCGTCGACCCCGGTCTTTGCCACGACCAGGATCGCATCGGCCTCATCGACCCCGGAAATGAAGTACTTCTGACCGCTCAGGAGCCAGTCCGCGCCGTCGCGGGTCGCGGTCGTCGACAGCTTGTGGGTGTTGCTGCCCGCGTCCGGCTCGGTGATCGCGAACACCAGCTTGCCCTCACCGCTGGCAAGTCTGGGCAACCAGGTCTGGCGCTGCTCGGCTGTGCCGTACGCCGAGATCACCTCCCCGCAGATGGCGCTGGACACCAGCAGCAGCAACAACGGGCAGCCCTGCGCTGCGGACTCCTCGCACACGATCGCCAGCTCCACCAGCCCGGCCCCGCCACCGCCGTACTCCTCCGGGATGTTGATCCCGATGAAGCCGCTCTTGGCCAGCGCCGCCCACAGCTCGCTCGTGGGTTCGCGGGCCTCGGCCTTCGCGGCGTAGTACGCACCGCCGAAGTCCGCCGTAATGGCACTGACCGCAGCGCGCAGTGCCAGCTCGTCGTCGTCGGTCTGAAAGTCCATGTCCTCACCTGCCCTGGTCGTCGTGCCGGATCTGTCGCGAATCGGGATCTGGTACCGAGCCCACGGATTGCGCCGCGGGCGGGAGCAGTGCCAGCGGGATCTGCACGTGACGGGACCGCAGGAACTCCCCCAGCCCCTTGGCCTGCGGGTCCGGGCGCGTCGAGGCGGCCACACCGGTGCCGAGCAGGCCGACCACGACGAAGTTCAGGGCGAGCAGGTTAGCCAGCTCATACCTGTGGATCTGCAGGGCCGCCGCCTCGGGCACCAGCTCACGGAGCCGCTCTATCGTGAGGAACTCCTGCAACCAGGTGAATCCAGCGTGATCTCTCACCCAGATCCCGATGTTGGCGTTGCCGCCTTTGTCACCGGACCGGGCGCCGCACACCCGGCCCAGGGGGGCGAGTCGAGAGGGGCCGAATGAGTCCAGCACAGCACC
>JBDTDW010000011.1:0-4820 GCA_039922855.1 Candidatus Nanopelagicales bacterium
GGGCCTGCTTCTCCCCGACGTAACCCACGATGCCGCACATGGGGGCAAGGGTAACGGGACGAGGGCCTCGGCCCACGAGACTGGAGGCGTGCGGCGGGCGGGCGTGCGATGAGTGATCCGTGCCGGGGCGGCGATGATGGCACCGGCCGGCGCCACGGGTGCCACCGGATGCGAGGAGCATGGCGATGGACCTTCAGCACTGGCTGGGTGAGGCGAGCCGGGCCGTCGAGCGTTGGCAGCAGGAGTTCGGGCCGTACCAGCCCCACCCCTCGACGGTGGTCGACGACGAGCGGTTCGGCGCTGCTCTTGCCATGTTCACCGAGCGGCTGCAGGACAACTATCCGTTCTTCCACCCCAGCTACGCGGGCCAGATGCTCAAGCCCCCGCACCCGGCAGCGGTCGTGGGCTACCTGACCACGATGCTCATCAACCCCAACAACCATGCCCTTGACGGCGGACCCGCGTCGGCTGCGATGGAGAAGGAGGTCGTCGCCTCCCTCGCCACGATGTTCGGGTACGGAGACCACCTCGGGCACCTCACCACGTCGGGCACCATCGCGAACCTCGAGGCCTTGTACGTTGCCCGGCAGACCCATCCGGGCCGCGGCATCGCGTACAGCTCGGACGCGCACTACACGCACGGGCGCATGTGCGGCGTGCTAGGCATGGCCGGCACCGCCGTACCGACCGATGCCACCGGCCGGATGGACCTCGATGCGCTCACCGCAGTGCTCGCCACCGGGGACGTCGGCACAGTCGTGGCGACGACAGGCACGACCGGGCTCGGCGCCGTCGACCCGGTGCACGAGATCGTCCCGCTGGCCGCGCGCCACGGCGTGCGGGTCCACGTGGACGCCGCGTACGGGGGCTTCTTCACCCTGCTGGCCGGGACGGGGCTGGTCGACCCCGCCCCGTGGGCCGCGATCGCGGACGCCGATTCGGTCGTCATCGACCCACACACGCACGGGCTGCAGCCGTACGGGTGCGGGGCGGTCCTGTTCCGCGACCCGTCGGTCGGGCGCTTCTACGTGCACGACTCGCCGTACACGTACTTCACCTCCGACGAGCTGCACCTCGGCGAGATCTCGTTGGAGTGCTCCCGGTCAGGGGCTGCCGCCGCAGCGCTCTGGCTAACCCTGCAGCTGCTGCCACTGACCGACGACGGCCTGGGAGCGGTCCTCGCCGCCGGACGCCGGGCGGCGTTGCGGTGGTCCGACCTGCTGGAGGCCTCCGACGTACTGGTCCCGTACCAGCGCCCGGACCTCGACATCGTGACGTACTACCCCAGACGAGACTCGATGTCCGCCATCGACGCCGCCTCGACGCGCGTCATGCATCAAGGCATGACCGCCGCTGTCGACCCGGTCTTCCTCAGCGTCCTGCGAGTGGAGGCGGTTGCGATGACGCGGCGCCACCCCGAGGTCGTGACGGACGCCGACGGCGCAAGGATCCTGCGCAGCGTACTGATGAAGCCGGAGTCCGAGACCTACCTGGCCAAAATCCACGAGAGGGTCTCCGCGCTGGCCCGCCCGGGGTCCCCGACGTCACTGTCCTGAGGGTCATCTATTCCGCAAACTTCCGCGATAGACGACCACCACGACAGTGACGTCAGTTCGCACCACGGTGGAAGTTACGCTACCGTAACCTACCTCAACGTAAGTTACGGTAGCGGAGGCTCGGCCATGGCTCAGTACGACCTGCCCGTTGTGATCCAGGGCGGCATGGGTGTCGCGGTGTCGTCGTGGCAGCTGGCCCGGGCGGTGGCACGCTGCGGGCAGCTCGGCGTGGTCTCCGGCACGGCTCTGGATGCCGTGCTCGCGCGGCGCCTGCAGGACGGCGACCCGACCGGTGACGTACGTCGGGCCCTGGACCACTTCCCCGTGCCTGCCCTGGCGAACAGGGTGCTTGCCAAGTACTTTCGCCCCGGCGGCCGCACCCCCGGCCAGCCCTACCTACCGGTCGCCAAGCTCACCTTGCGCCCGACCCGGGCCCAGCAGGAACTGGCGGTCGTCGGCAACTTCGTCGAGGTCTGGCTGGCCAAGGATGGGCACGACGGCCTGGTCGGGGTCAACTACCTCGAGAAGGTGCAGCTGGCCACGCCGGCTGCGGCATTCGGAGCCGTCCTGGCCGGGGTGGACTACGTCCTGATGGGCGCCGGCGTACCGCGGGAGATCCCCCGGCTGCTGGCCGATCTCGCGGCCTTGCGGGTGGGCCGGATCGGGGTGGACGTGCACGGCAGCGATGCACCACATCCGTTGGAGCTGGACCCCGTCGACATCCTGGGCGGCGCCGGCATCGGGGAGCTGCGGTGCCCGCGGTTCCTGGCCATCGTGTCCTCGCACGTGCTGGCCGGCTACCTCGCCCGCGACGAGTCGATCCGCCCCTACGGCTTCGTCGTTGAAGGGGTGCCGGCGGGGGGGCACAACGCGCCACCGCGCAACGCCACGCTGCGCGACGAGCTCGGCCAGCCTGTGTACGGCCCCCGCGACGAGGCCGACCTGGCCAAGATCGCCGCGCTGGGCATCCCGTTCTGGCTGGCCGGCGGCTACGGCTCCCCTTCCCAGGTCCAGGCCGCGTTACGAGCCGGGGCGACCGGCGTACAGGTCGGGACCCTCTTCGCGCTGAGCGAGGAGTCCGGGATCACGGCCGACGTGCGAGGCGACCTGCTGGCCCGGATCGGAGCAGGGACGCTGCAGGTGCGTACCGACGCACTGGCCTCCCCGACCGGCTTCCCGTTCAAGGTCGCGCAGCTGCCGGGCACCCTCAGCGAAGACGATGTGTACGAGCAACGGCCCCGGCTGTGCGACCTGGGCTACCTGCGCGAGCCGTACCTGCGCGAGGACGGCGAGGTCGGGTACCGCTGCGCGGGCGAACCCGTGCACATGTACGTACGAAAGGGCGGCGACGCCGCTGACACCGTCGGGCGCAAGTGCCTGTGCAACGCCCTGACCGCCGACGTCGGCCTGGGTCAGACCCGCCGGACCGGCTACCAGGAGCTGCCGCTGGTCACGCTCGGGTCCGACACCGAGGGCATGTCGGACCTGCTGGCCGCCCACCCCGACGGCTGGTCGGCCACTGACGCCGTCTCCTGGCTGTTGCGCGACCTGACGCCCTCCCTCCTACCGGCCTGACCCTCGACGGCCACCCCTCGCCGTTCCTCGTCCTCGACCTCACTGTCGTGAGGGTCGTCCATCCCGCGAAAATCCCCGATAGGCGACCACCGGGACAGCGACGTCGGCGAGTACGGTCAGCCGAGGGTGGTTCGTACGACCTCAGCAAGCTCGTTCGCGACACAGGCGGCCTGCTCGTGGGTGGCCGCCTCGACCATGACCCGAACGACCGGCTCGGTGCCGGAGGGCCGCAGCAGCACCCGCCCGGAGCCGGCCAGCGCGGGGTCGGCAGCGGCCAGCGCGGCCAGCAGGATCGGGTCGCTACCCACCCGTGACTTGTCCACGCCCGAGACGTTGACCAGCACCTGCGGCAGCTTGGTGACCACAGCGGCCAGCTCAGCCAGCGGGACGCCGGCCTGAGCCACCGCGGCCAGCAGGTGCAGCGCGGTCAGCGTCCCGTCGCCGGTGGTGGCGTGGTCGGTCATGACGATGTGGCCGCTCTGCTCGCCACCGAGGACGTGGCCGCCGGCCCGCATCGCCGCGAGCACGTAACGGTCCCCCACGGCCGTCTCCACAACCCTCACCCCGGCCTGCTCCAGCGCCAGCCGGAGCCCGAGGTTGGCCATGACGGTGGCCACGACCGTGTCGCCGGGCAGCGCACCCCGCGCGCGCATCGCCAGGGCAAGGATCGCCAGCGTGTGGTCCCCGTCGACCACCGACCCGGTGGCGTCGACGGCCAAGCACCGGTCGGCGTCCCCGTCGAACGCCACCCCCGCGTCGGCGCCCCGGGCGACGACCTCGGCCTGCAGGTCGCCGAGGTGGGTCGAGCCGCAGTTGTCGTTGATGGACCAGCCATCCGGTGTGGTGTGGATCTCGTGGACCTGCGCGCCGGCCGCGCGCAAGACCTGCGGGCCCACCCGGGACGCCGCCCCGTTGGCACCGTCGACGACGACGGTCAGCCCGTCGAGGCGGTACGGCAGCGTGGCGAGCAGATGGTCCACGTACTGCTGGCTCCCGGCGTCGTGGCGTCGCACCCGGCCGACGGCGGCCCCGGTGGGCCGCGCCCACGGCTCCTGCAGCCGGGCCTCGATCGCGTCCTCGACGTCGTCGGGCAGCTTGCGGCCGCCACGGGCGAAGAACTTGATGCCGTTGTCCGGCATCGGATTGTGGCTGGCCGAGATCATCACGCCAAGATCGGCGTCCAGATGGGCGGTCAGATACGCGATCGCGGGGGTGGGCAGCACCCGTACGACCTGCACGTCGACCCCAGCACTGGCCAGGCCAGCCACGACGGCGGCCTCAAGGAACTCCCCGCTCGCCCGCGGGTCCCGGCCCACGACCGCCGACGGGCGGTGGTCTGCGAAGCCGCCGGCGTCGCCGAGCACGTGCGCGGCCGCGACCGACAGGTCCAGCGCCAGCTCCGCGGTCAGATCGACGTTGGCCAGCCCGCGTACCCCGTCGGTCCCGAACAGTCTGGCCACGCGCACTCCTTCACGGCCCTCTTGCCGCACAACCGCAGCCGCTGTGATCGCGCTCGCCTGGCTCGCGCTCAACAGTTTCGCGCACGTTCGCAAAAGTACATGAGCAAAGGGCGCTCTTGTCCTTGCTCTCTTAGCGCTTACTGTGTTCGCTTACGCTCAACAGTTTCGCGCACGTTCGCAAGGACATGAGCAAAGGGCGCTCTTGTCCTTGCTCTCTTAGCGCTTACTG
>JBDTDW010000012.1:0-12304 GCA_039922855.1 Candidatus Nanopelagicales bacterium
CCACAGTCGAAACCCCCTGCAACTGCAGGGGGTTTCGTCGTTTATTGAAGATCGACGGTGCGTCGTGCCACCATCAGCGCCATCAACGGCGAGCTCAGTGATCGTCGACAGGTCACGGCAGTGGCACGCCGCCGCCACCTGGATTCGGGGTCTTTACGCAGGTCAGCGGCTCGCTGACTTGACGACGTGGGCAACGCAGCCCTAGGGCTGGAAGCACCCAGTACGGGCGGTCGTGATTGCCCTACCCTGGAGGAGCAGTGTTACCTGCGCATAGACACAGCCAGGAGTGGTCAACAGAGGGTCACTCTCGGCGTCGCCACTCACGGGGATGTCGGTCCTGGTTTCCGCACCGTCGCTCGGCCGGTGCACTTCCAAGCTGAAGGTGCCTGCGCTGTCGACAACCGCAGGTCCGGAGACGAACTTGGCCCAGGCCAGAGAGCAGCCGGGAGAGTAGCGAAGCGACAGCGTGCCCAGGAACACGGCTGGGGGGCCGGACCCACGCGTGACATCGTGTGACGTACGGCCGGCGACTGAGCGGCTTCCGAGAAGGACGGTGCTGTCGTCGCACGCAGACATACCGTCCCAGCCACCGCGGGGTGCGACCACCAGCGATGGCCGCGGCGCGCTAGGGCTACCCAGCAACTGGTGCGTCACGCCGGCTCCCGCGAGAAGGATCAGAACGGCGGCCACCATCAGCCAGACCAGCCGCGCCCGAACCGAACCATGACTGACAGGTGCCAACTCCGCAGGCGCCCGAGTCGCCGCCGCAGCCTGATTCAAGGCGAGTTGGCGCAGCTGCGCCAGCTCGCCGTCATGGACCCCGAGAGCACGCTCACAGGCTGCGAGTACGTCGAGGGGAGGCACCCGGCGTCCAGCCTCGTAGTCGGCAAGGTTGCTGTGGGCGCTGAGTCCGATCTGGTGGGTCAGGGCCCGCTGGGACAGCCCACTAGCGACCCGGAGCTCGCGGATCCGCTGTCCGAGTACTTCGCGTCCAATGGCCGTTCGCTCACGTGCTTCGGCAACCCTCACCGACATCTCCTTCCTGGCCCACCACCCTGTCACCGGCGCTCAGGATGCGAACCCTAGCCGCGGCCGCAACGCGACCGCGGTGCCTGTTCTGTATCTGTTCGGTGTCAAGGCCAGAGCCTTGACTTGGCGCTGACTCGCGGGCAGTTTCCGACGAAAGTCACCGAAAAGGAGGAATCCATGCGAGCACCGAGCCCCTTGCGTTTGCCGGCTCTCATACTGGCCGGGTTGATCTGCCAGGGCTGCGCCGGCGCCCCGCACCCAGGGGTGTCCGCCCCCGTTGCGGCGACCGTGCGCGCTGGCGCCTCGACGAGCCCCAGCCCCTCTCTGGGGACGACGAGTGCCGCCCAGATCGGAAGGCTGGGGTCGCCGATCGCCGTGGGCGCCGGCCCCGACGGGATGGTCGTCGCGGACTCAAGTCTGTGGGTAGCCAACTTCGGCGCCGGAACTGTCAGCCGGGTCGACCCGCAGGCTCACCGCGTCGTGGCGACCGTGCCCGTCGTCGGGGGCCCGATCTCGGTGGCGGGCGTGGGCACGTCAGTGTGGGTAGCGGACTACCAGCAAGGGGAAGTGAGCCGGATCGATGCCGTGACGAACCGGGTGACCGCCACCGTTGCGGTCGGGCCCTCCCCGGTCAGCATCGTCCCTGTCGCAGGTGTCCTGTGGGTGTTCAATCAGGGCAACGCCACTGCGACGATCATCGACCCGAGGACCACCAAGGCCACGGCCACGATACCCACCGGCGCACACGCCGGCTTCGTCACACTTGCCGGCAACCACCTATGGATCCCCGACTTCATGGGCGCCCACCAGGTCGTCGAACTCGACCCTGTCTCTCGCCAAATCCTCCGGAGAATCCCGGTAGGGAGCGCGCCGATCTCGATCTCGTTCGCGGCCGGGTCGGGATGGGTCAGCAACACCGGCGACGGCACGATCACCCGACTAGATCCTGCAACCGGCCGCACCCTCGCCACGATTTCTGTCCCGGGCGGAAGCCTCGGACCACTCATCGCAACCCCGCGGGCCATCATTGTCTCGAACTACGGCGCTAACGCGCTCACGGTGATCAACCCCACCACCAACAGTGTTGTGGGCACCATCGTCACCGGCGACGAGCCGCAGAGCATCATCCCCCTGTTCGGCGACCTATGGCTCGACGAAGGAGGGTCAAACGACGTCCGGCAGGTCATTCTCAGGCCATGACCCGTCGAGTTCGACTGAGTGCCGTTCCAAGGTCACCGAACTCGGGTATCGGTCACTTCGCGATGAACTCCGTCAGTAGGGCGGCGAATCGGAGCGGGTCCTCCAGGTGCGGATAGTGACCAGCACCCTCAAAGAGTTCGACCCGGCTCCCCGCGATCGCCTGGCTGGCCGTGATCGCGTGCCACACAGGGATCATCCGGTCCTGCGTTCCCCACACGATCAGCGTCGGGATCTCGACGGGGAGCGGCAGGTGGTCGTACGCCGTCACGGTCTGCCCCCCTGGGTCGATGACCGAGCGCGTCGTGGCCAGGAACGCACGACGGCTGTCGGCGTCGTGCAGTGACGTGAAGCCGTGCCACGCCTCGGTCAGGTCGGGACCGGCGCTCCAGCCGACCCGGGCCAAGAGATGGCCAACCGCCTCGACCCGGGCCCGCACCCAGCTCGAGGCCAGCAGCGGCAGGACAAGCTCGGCCCCCGGCAGGGTCGCGGAGCGCAGCAGCGGACTCACGGCCCGTCCGAGGCCGCCGCTGCTGACCAGGACCAGCCGGTCGACGCGCTCAGGAAACAGGTAGCAGAACTGCATCGCGATGCCGCCACCCAGGGAATGCCCTATCAACGTCACCTGGTCGATGCCGAGGCGGTCGAGCAAGTCTCGCAGTGTCGCGGCGTGAGCGCCGAGCGAGTAGTCACCCATCGGCTTCTCCGACGCACCATGACCGAACAGGTCCGGCACCAGCACGCGATGGTGATCATCGATGGCGTCCACCAGGTGCGCCCAGTTACGGTTCGACCCGAGCAGGCCGTGGATGAACAGCACCGCCGCACCCTCGCCGCTGTCCAGGTAGCAGAGCTCGTGGCCGTGCAACGTCATCGTGGCAGTGCTCATGATGTCCCTCCGAAGGCTACCCGCTAGTAACCTACGTTACCGTAAGCACTCCCTGATCGCACAGAGCGGCAGCCATCACCGCGCGCCGTACGCCTCGTGTCGCATCTGCGGTTCAATGGCCTATTCCATCGGTCAGATCTGTATCTTGCCTCTCTAAAAGTCCGCATCTGCGGTTATGCTCACCTCGTGCCGATGTACCGGATAAAGCAAGCCGCGGACCTGCTCGGCGTCAGCGACGACACGCTGCGCCGGTGGTCCGACGCCGGCCGGATCGAGACAACGACCGACGACGCCGGGCGCCTCGTCGTCGACGGCGGGGCGCTGGCCCGCCTGGCCGAGGAGGTGGCCGCCGCTACTCCCACCGAGCGCAGCGAGGCAGTGGTCGGGCACTCAGTACGCAACCGCTTCACCGGGCTGGTGACCCGGGTAGTGCGGGACAACGTCATGGCGCAGGTCGAGGTCCAGGCGGGCCCGCACCGCTTCGTCTCGCTGCTGAGCCGGGAGGCCGCCGACGAGCTGGGGCTCGCGCCCGGCGTGCTCGCGGTGGCCGCGGTGAAGTCCACGAACGTCACGATCGAGATCCCGGTGTCGCGCCGCAACCACAACGACTGAGAGGGGCACCACTGTGCGTCGGACTGCCGTGTCCGTGATCGCCCTCGGGTTTGCCGCGACCGGCGTGGCCGGATGCGGGTCCAGCAGCTCGGGGGCTGCTGCAGCCCCCTCTGATTCAGGACTATCCGGCTCCATCACCGTCTTCGCCGCGGCATCACTGACGGAGTCCTTCACGACGCTGGGCCAACAGTTCGAGGCTGCCAACCCGGGGGTCAAGGTCACGTTCAGCTTCGCTGCGAGCTCGGCTCTGGCCACCCAGATCACCAACGGGGCGCCGGCCGACGTGTTCGCCTCCGCGAGCACGAAGAACATGGACCAGGTCGTGACTGCCGGCTATGCGTCGAACCCGACCACGTTCGCGAAGAACGTCATGGAGGTGGCTGTCCCTCCGGCCAACCCCGCGAACGTCGCCAGCGTCGACGACCTCGCGAAGCCGGCGGTGAAGGTGGCTCTGTGCCAGCCACAGGTTCCCTGCGGCAGCACCGCAGAGAAAGTGTTCACGAACGCGAAGATCACGGTGACACCGGTGACACAGGAGCCTGACGTCAAGTCAGTCCTGAGCAAGGTGACCCTCGGCGAGGTGGATGCCGGCGTTGTGTATGTGACCGACGTGATGGCGGCTGGGAGCACGGTGAAGGGCATCGAGATCCCCGCGGACGTCAACGCCTCCACGTCGTACCCGATCGCCAGTGTGTCCAAGAGCCAGAACTTGGCTGCCGCGCAGGCGTTCGTGGCATACGTGCTCTCCCCGGCCGGCTCGGCGGTCCTCGCCACTGCCGGCTTCGAGAAGCCTTGACAGCCCCGACCGAACCGATGGCGACGCGCTCCCTGGCAACGACACGGCTGACCGCTGGTGAGCGAGCTCGGCGAGCCACCACCGGTGGCGGCGCACGCGGCGTCCCGACGGCGCTGCTGGTACCCGCTCTCGTTGCTGTCGTGTTCTTGCTGCTGCCGCTGCTGGGTCTTGTGGTCCGTGCCCCGTGGGGCCGGCTCGGCTCCATCCTGGGTCAGCGGGACGTGCTGCAGGCGTTGGAGCTCTCACTGTGGACGGCATCAGCGGCCACCGGGGTGGCGCTGCTGGTCGGCGTTCCGTTGGCGTGGCTGCTGGCGCGCGCCAGCTTTCCCGGGCTCAAGCTGTTGCGCGCCCTTGTCACCTTGCCGCTGGTGCTGCCTCCCGTCGTCGGCGGTGTCGCACTGCTGCTGGCATTCGGCCGGGAAGGGATCGTCGGGAAGTACCTGGACCAGTGGTTCGGGCTGACGATCCCGTTCAGCCCGCTGGCGGTGGTGATGGCCGAGACGTTCGTCGCGATGCCTTTCCTGATCATCACGGTGGAGGGCGCACTGCGTACCGCCGACCAAGGCTTTGAGGAGGCAGCCGCGACGCTCGGAGCTTCCCGGATGACGGTCTTCCGCCGGGTCACGCTGCCGATGGTCGGCCCCTCCCTGGCCGCCGGTGCGGTCCTGTGCTGGGCCCGCGCCCTCGGCGAGTTCGGTGCCACCATCACGTTCGCGGGCAGCTTTCCCGGGCGCACCGAGACCATGCCGATCGCGGTCTACTACGCGCTGGAGACCGACCCTGATGCGGCGGTCGCGCTGAGCCTGGTCCTGCTGCTCGTCTCCGTTGTCGTGCTCGTCGCGTTGCGCGACCGTTGGCTGCGCGGCAGCGCTGCCGCGTGAGCGCCGAGTCGCACGCCGGCCTCGTCCTGGATGCCGAGGTACGCCGTGGTGACTTCCGGCTGACGATCGCCTTCCAGGTGGCGCCCGGGGAGGTGCTCGGAGTCCTCGGGCCCAACGGTGCCGGGAAGTCAACGCTCCTGCGGGCGCTGGCCGGCCTGACACCGATCACCGCCGGGCGGATCACTCTCGGCGGCCACCTCCTCGACGATGCCGGCTCGGGCACGTTCGTCGAGGCCGCCCGCCGGCCAGTCGGCTTGGTGTTCCAGAACTATCGGCTCTTCCCGCACCTGAGCGTGCTGGACAACGTCGCCTTCGCAGCGCGGGCGGCCGGCCGTGACCGTGCCAGGTCACGGCAGGCCGCGTGGCAGTGGATCGACCGCCTCGACCTCACCTCGCTGGCGGATCGCCGGCCAGCTGCGCTCTCCGGCGGCCAGGCCCAACGGGTCGCGCTGGCCCGGGCGCTGGCCCGAGAGCCGGCCCTGCTGCTGCTCGACGAGCCACTGTCGGCCCTCGACGCCCGCACTCGCCTGGACGTGCAGGGCGAACTTAGCCGGCACCTGTCCGAGTTCCCTGGGCCCTGCGTCCTGGTCACCCACGACCCTCTGGAGGCGCTCGTCCTGGCCGACCGCCTTGTCGTCATCGAGGACGGCGCCGTGGTACAGCAAGGGACTCCGGCGGAGGTGACCCGCCGCCCCGCCACGGACTACGTCGCCAAGCTGGTCGGGCTCAACCTGTACGCCGGCCACACCGAGGGCTACGAGGTGGTCCTCGACGATGGCGGCTCGTTCGTGATGGCCGAGCACGTTCCGGCCTCCGGCGTCCTGGTCGCCGTCCGCCCCAGCGCCGTCGTCGTGAGCACGCAGCGGCCTAGCGGGACGAGCGTGCGGAACACCTGGCCCGGAGTGGTCAGCGGGTTGACGATGTTGGCCGAGCGCGTACGCCTCGACATCGCGGGGCAGCCATCGGTCGTGGCCGACGTCACGGCCGCAGCGGTCGCGGACCTGTCCCTGGCTGCCGGTGCGCAGGTATGGATGTCAGTCAAGGCAACGGATCTCGAGGTGTACCAGCACACGGCTGCTAGAACCCGGACAACACCCGCCAACGGCTGAGCGATCCGCTCATGGGCGCCGCGCGGCCCGCGCCGCAGACACCACGGACGCGGCCAGGATGGTAATGACCGCGAGGGGCATCACCCACCAGGCCGACAGCCCTCGGTGCGCAAGCACCGCCGTGGCGGCGAGGGCAAGAACCACACCGACGGCGACGCGCCAATCGTCGCCGACGATGAAGTCCCACCAGAAGGCGCCGAACCCGCGCAGCCAACCAGACACCGACCCGAGCGCACTCACGACGCCGCCCGCAAGGACGGGTCCGGCGCGCCCTGGCGATCGCCGGGTCGGCGCAGCAGGGCCGTGAGGCCCAGGGCCGTACCGAGCACGACAACGATGACCACGGGCAGTGCGGCGTCGGCGCCCGGCCACTGCGCCCCCGCGCCCTCGGCCCCCCAGAAGATGCCGAACGAGGTGAGCAGCACGCCGACGACGAACTTCAGCTGGTTCTCCGGCACGCGCGCCAGCGGTCCCCGGACGGCGAACCCGCCCACGGTGACCAGCACGACCGCCAACACCGCGCCGAGCGCCGCCAGCGCGATCCTGCCCTGGTTGGCGCCGAAGGTGATGACGATGAAGACGACCTCGAGGCCCTCGAGCACCACCCCTTTGAACGACAGTGTGAACGCGTACCAGTCCGTGACGAACAGCTTGCCGGTGCGTCCAGCGGCCCGAGCCGCCACGACCTCTCGCGCGTAGATCGCCTCTTCGTCGTGCAGGGACTTCACGCCCGAGGCGCGAAGGATCGCCTTGCGCAGCCAGCCCAGCCCGAAGACCAGCAACAGCCCGCCCACGAGCAGCCGCAGAGCATTGAGTGGTACGTACGCCAGCGCCGGGCCCAACGCGACGACGATGACCGCCAGCAGGGCCAGCCCGGTGATTACCCCCTGTACCGCGGATCGCCAACCGCGGCTCACCCCCACGGCGAGCACGATCGTCAGGGCCTCGACGGCCTCCACCGTGCACGCCAGGAATACAGCCAGCACCAGCAGGACATCACCCACCGGCCCACCTCCTGGTAGCGAAATCGCGTCGGACCCGGTCCCTCCGACATTCACGTCCCGCGAGCGACCCTAACCGCCGCGGGAGCGCCGATCGAGCGGTGCGCGGATCCGTCACCCTGCGCCGACCCATCCGGACATGAGTCGGACTATCCGGACAATGGGGGGCGATCCAACTGTTCGTGCGGCACAATAGACTCATGGCAGCAAAAACTGTGGAATCGTCGATCTCTCCCGCTCAGGTGCACACCGAGCTGGCCCGCCACATGCTGGTGGATGGCTTCCATCTGGTGTTCGATACCAGCAAGAGCCACGGGTCGTGGCTGGTCGACGCCGTCAACGGCGAGTCGTACCTCGACCTGTACACGTTCTTCGCCTCCGCTCCACTGGGGTCCAACCCGCCGGGGGTCGTCGACGACCCGGAGTTCATGGCGCTGCTGGCCGAGGTCGCGGCGAACAAGCCGGCGAACCCCGACATCTACACCACGCACCTGGCGGAATTCGTGGACACGTTCACCCGCGTGCTCGGTGACCCGCGGCTGCCCCACCTGTTCTTCGTCGAGGGCGGCGGCCTGGCGGTGGAGAATGCCCTCAAGACGGCATTCGACTGGAAGAGCCGCCAGAACGAGGCGAACGGTCGTTCCCCGAAGCTGGGAACGAAGGTCATCCACCTGACGAAGGCCTTCCACGGACGCACGGGCTACACGCTGTCGCTGACGAACACGGACCCACTGAAGACCGACCGGTTCCCCCAGTTCGACTGGCCGCGTATCGACGTGCCCGCGATCCGGTTCCCGCTCAAGGAGAACCTCGTGGAGGTACAGGCCGCCGAGGCGCGCGCGCTGGAGCAGGTCCGGCAGGCGTTCGCGGACAACCCGCACGACATCGCGTGCTTCATCGCCGAGCCGATCCAGGGCGAGGGCGGGGACAACCACATGCGGGCGGAGTTCCTGCAGGCCGCACAGCAGCTCTGCCACGACAACGACGCGTTGTTCGTCCTCGACGAGGTCCAGACCGGGGTTGGGCTCACCGGGACGACATGGGCATACCAGCAGCTCGGGCTCGAGCCGGACATCGTCGCTTTCGCCAAGAAGGTCCAGGTCGGCGGGATCATGGCCGGCGGTCGGGTCGACGAGGTGCCTGACAACGTCTTCGTGGTGAGCAGCCGGATCAACTCCACGTGGGGTGGTGGCCTGGTGGACATGGTCCGGTCGCGCCGGAACCTGGAGATCATCGAACGCGACGGGCTCATCGCCCATGTCGCAACGCTGGGACCGTGGTTCCAGGAGCAGCTTTGCGGCCTGCAGGCCACGTACCCCCAGCTGGTGAGCAACGCCCGCGGGCGCGGGCTCATGTGCGCAGTGGACCTGCCTGACAGCGAGACCCGTGGCCAGGTGCTCGGCGCCCTGCGCGAGGACGAGCACGTGCTGGGCCTGCCGTGCGGCGAGCGCTCGCTGCGATTCCGTCCCGCGCTGTCGATCACGCAGGAGGAGCTACAGGTCGCGATCGATGCACTCGGGCGAGTCCTGGCCGGTCTGGCGTCGACGCCTGCGTGAGCTCGCTGGTGGAGGGGTCGGCGGTGTCATGACCATCGACGGCGAAGGACACGCAGAACCGATCGATGCCCACTTCCTGGCGACGGTCGCCACCATGTCCGGCTCGGCTGGACCCGATGCACCCGCCAGCGGCTCCCTCAGCGCGTCCGCGGCCCTGGCCCTGTTCGACGCCCAGGTCGCCAGTCGTCACCTGGACCTCGCGGCGAGGCTGCTAAGGGCACAGGGCCAGGGCTTCTACACGATCGGGTCGGCCGGGCACGAGAGCAACGCCGCCGTCGCGGCGGTCCTGCGCCCGACGGACCCGGCTTTGCTGCACTACCGGTCCGGCGCCTTCTACGTGGCGCGCGCCCAGCAGGTGCCCGGCAGCAACCCCGTGCGGGACGTGTTGCTGGGCCTTGTCGCGGCCACCTCGGACCCGATCTCCGGTGGCAGGCACAAGGTTTTCGGCAACTACGCCCTGGCGGTGATACCGCAGACCTCCACGATCGCTTCGCACCTGCCGCGCGCCGTCGGTGTTGCCTTCGCCATCGACCGGTCGGCGAAGCTTCGGCTGGACAGTCCCTGGCCCAAGGACGCGCTCGCCGTCACCAGTTTCGGGGACGCCTCGGCCAACCACTCCACGACGCAAGGATCGCTGAACACGGCGGCGTGGATCTCCCACCAGGGTTTGCCGCTGCCGGTCCTGTTCGTGTGCGAGGACAACGGCCTCGGGATCAGCGTAAGGACTCCGGAGGGCTGGACCGCCGCCACCCTGGCGGGCCGGGAGTCGATCGCTTACTTCCACGCGGACGGTGCCGACCCGGAGGCGACGTACGACACCGCGGCGGCGGCCGCCGAGCACGTGCGCCGACGTCGGCGCCCAGCGCTCCTTCATCTGCGGACCGTGCGATTCATGGGCCATGCCGGCAGCGACGCGGAGGTGTCCTATCGGTCCCCGGCCCAGATCAGCGCCGACTACGGACGCGATCCGCTAATCGGAACGGCATCCCTGCTGGTGGCCCGTGGCGTCCTGACCCCGTCGCAGATCATCGGGCGGTACGAAGCGATCCGAGCCGATGTCCTGTCCACCGCAGAGGCAGCGGTCCGGGAGGACAAGCTGGACTCCACGGCGGCGGTGATGGCTCCGCTGGCCCCGCGGCACCCCGACGCCGTAGCTGCTCAGTCGGCCCGATCGGCACCCCCGTCGGCGCGCGAACGTGCGTTCGGCGCCAAGCTGCCCGAGACCGAGGGCGGACTCACGTTCGCGCTCGCCGTGAACCGGACTCTGGCGGACCTGCTCACCCTCTACCCGCAGACCCAGGTGTTCGGCGAGGACGTCGCAGTCAAGGGAGGCGTCTACGGCGTGACCCGCGGGCTGCTGAAGGCCTTCGGCGCGGGCCGGGTCTTCGACACCCTGCTCGACGAGCAAGCCATCCTGGGGCTCGCCCTCGGCAGTGGGGTCTCCGGTTTCCTGCCGATCCCGGAGATCCAGTACCTCGCCTACCTGCACAACGCCGAGGACCAGCTGCGCGGCGAGGCCGCCACGCTGCAGTTCTTCTCCAACGGGCAGTACCGCAACCCGATGGTGGTCCGCGTCGCCGGCTACGGCTACCAGAAGGGGTTCGGCGGGCACTTCCACAACGACGACTCGGTCGCGGTTCTGCGGGACCTCCCCGGTGTCGTCGTCGCCTCCCCCTCCCGGCCTGACGACGCTGCTGCCATGCTGCGCACCTGCCTGGCGGGCGCAGCCGTGGACGGCAGCGTCTGCGTGTTCGTGGAGCCGATCGCGCTCTACCACACCCGGGACCTCTACGAGCCCGGTGACGGGGGCTGGCTGGCGCCGTACGCGCCCCCCGGGGACTGGGTCGCCGCACACGTTCCCATCGGCAAGGGCAGGACGTACGGCCAGGGCTCCGACCTGACGCTCGTCACGTTCGGCAACGGCGTACCGATGAGCCTTCGTGTCGCCCGGCGCCTCGCCGACCAAGGGATCGAGACGCGGGTGCTGGATCTGCGCTGGCTCGCCCCGCTCCCGGTCGATGACATCGTCCGCGAGGCACGTGCTACCGGACGGGTGCTCGTGGTGGACGAGACCCGACGCTCCGGGGGCGTGTCCGAGGGCGTTCTGACAGCCCTGGTCGACGCCCGCTTCAGCGGTGCGCTGGCGCGGGTCACGAGCGAGGACAGCTTCATCCCGCTCGGTGACGCCGCGCTGCAGGTGCTGTTGTCCGAGGACACGATCGAGTCGGCCGCCCACGAACTGGTCAACCGGGACCGCTGACCACGATCCGGGCCGCCGGTGTCCGTATCGCGACGGTGGCCGCCGGTTGGGTACCTTTCCCCAGATCCCGTACGTTGGACGTCTGCGTCGGCCGACCGACGCCCCCGACAGGCCGCAGCAGGAACAGGAGCACGGGTGATCGAGGCACAGGGACTGACCAAGAGGTTCGGCGAGACGGTCGCCGTCAACGACCTCTCATTCACGGTTCGACCGGGAGTCGTGACCGGCTTCCTCGGGCCCAACGGGGCCGGGAAGTCCACCACGATGCGACTCATCCTCGGACTCGACCGGCCCTCAGCGGGTACCGCCCTGGTGAACGGGCACCGGTACCCCTCGGCGAAGTGCCCGATGCAGGAAGTCGGCGCCCTGCTCGATGCCAAGGACGTCCACGGGGGACGCACCGCCCGCAGTCACCTGTTGGCGCTGTCGCGCAGCAACGGGCTGCCGGACCGTCGGGTCGACGAGGTCCTGGAGCTGACGGGTATCGCGTCCGTGGGAAACAAGCGCATCAAGGGCTTCTCCCTGGGCATGTCACAGCGGCTCGGGATCGCCGCCACGTTGCTCGGAGACCCGCAGGTGCTCATGTACGACGAGCCGGTCAACGGGCTGGACCCTGAGGGCATCGTCTGGATCCGCAACTTCATGCGCTACCTGGCTGGGCAGGGGCGCACGGTCTTCGTGTCAAGTCACCTCATGACCGAGATGGCACTGACGGCGGACCACCTCATCGTGATCGGCCGCGGCAAGCTCATGGCCGACATGAGCACCAAGGAGTTCATCGACACCAGCTCCACCAACAGGATCCGGGTGAAGTCCCCGCAGTCCGAGGTGCTGCAACGACTTCTCACCGAGCAGGGACAGTCGGTCACCCTCGCCGACGGCTATCTGGAGGTGGCGGGCAGCACGTGCGCCGCCATCGGCGACCTCGCGGCGCAGAGCCACCTGACCATCCACGAGCTCTTCGAGGACAAGGC
>JBDTDW010000013.1:0-13711 GCA_039922855.1 Candidatus Nanopelagicales bacterium
CGCAGCGCTGCGGCGACGAAGCCGCCACGCCCGAAGCGCTGCAGCTTGTAGCGGTCTGCGAACGGCTTGCCGACGCCCTTGAACCCTTCGGGCCACACCCCGACGACCTGCCCGTCGGCGAGCAGTCGCTCGGCATCGGGGTTGCAGGCCAGGGTGTGGCCGGCCTTGCGGGCCAGCTCCCCGACGAACGGCGTCGAGAACACCAGGTTGGCGCCGAGCATGCGCAGGTCGCGGTGCGCCGGGTGGTGGTCGTGCACCGCCAGCTGGGTCATGGCGGCATCCAGCGCGATCGTGCCGGAGTGGTTGGCCACCACCAGCGCGCCCCCGGTGTCCGGGATGTTCTCGATGCCGCGGGCCTGCACCCGGAACCAGTGCTCGTACAACGGGCGCAACGCTGCCAGCACCACCTTGTCGGTGAGCTCGGCGTCGAAGCCGATGTCGTCGACGGCGTACTCCCCGGTCAGGCGGCGGCGCAGGAAGTCGAGCCAGTCCACCAGACCGGCACCGGCGGCCCCGCCTCGGGCGGCCCCCACCCCGTCGTCCCCGTGATCGGCGATGTGCGCCGGTGGCGGGGACTGGTCCGGCTCGGCGTAGCCGGTGGCCTCGGCGACGGGCTTGGCGCGGGGCTTACGAGGGCGGGGTGCACCGGGCCCGGTGGCGCCGACCTTGCGCGCCGCCCGGGAGGCGGCTAGGCGGGCGACGCGGTCGCCGTCGCCGAGCGGGATCACGCGGGCATCAGCCATGACGCACCTCCTGTGAGCCGTCCGTGGCAGCGAAGTCGAGGATCTCGGCGAGCGTGTGCCGACCCAGGGCGTGCGCCAGCCCCTGCTCGAAGGCGACGATCCGTTCCCGGGGCAACGTACGGTCGACGAGCCGGTCGGCGACGAACGACTCGAAGGTCTCCCGGGTGGTGTATGTCGGCGTGAAGCCGAAGTCCTCGGTGAGCCGGGTGGTGTCCAGGCCCCGTCCGTACGTCAGGAACCGCACCTGCTCGGCGGAATAGTCGGCGAAGCCGGCCCGCCGGAACCAACCGCCGACCAGCCCCACCAGGGGGCTGGGGACCGGCAGCGCCTGCCGGCCGGCCAGTCGGGCGGCCTGGCTGAGCATGAGCACCCCCTCACCGGCGACGTTGTACGTGCCGGGGTGATCACCGACTACGGCCTGGCGCAGCGTCTCCAGCAGGTCGTCCTCGTGCACGAACTGCAATCGCGCGTCGTGACCGAGGACGGTCGGCAGCAGCGGCAGGCTGAAATAGCCCGACATCGCCGTCTCGACGCGAGGACCGAGGACGTTCGCGAAACGCAGCGTCGTTACGGTGACGTCCGGTCGGCGGCGTCCGAAGCCACGGACGTAGCCCTCGACCTCGACGGAATCCTTGGCCCACCCCGAGCGCGGTTGGCTGCGCGGCTCGGTGTCCTCGGTGAACTTGGCCGGGTCCTTCGGACCCGCTCCGTAGACCGACGACGTCGACTTCACGACCAGCTTGCTTACGTTCGCCGACTTCTGGCATGCGGCCAGCAGCTGCATCGTGCCGATGACGTTGATCTCCTTCATCGTCAGTCGGCCGCCGGCCTGCAGCGGGGTGGAGATCACACCCATGTGGACGACGATGTCAGCGCCCGCCGACGCGATCACCTTGGCGATGATGGGGTTACGGATGTCGGCTCGTACGAACTCCGCCCCCCCGATGTCGGCGCGCGGGGGCACGACGTCGACGCCGATGACCCGGCTCACGGCCGGGTCGGCGTCCAGCATCCGCGCGAAGCTGCTGCCCAGGTGGCGCGAGACACCACTGACCAGGACCACGGACATGACCCCTCCGTCCTGACGTACGGGTCGAGCGGCCCCCGGAGCGACCCGGGAGGCGGGCTACTTCTTGTTGCGGCGCTGGACCCGAGTCTTCTTCAGCAGCTTGCGGTGCTTCTTCTTGGCCATGCGCTTGCGGCGCTTCTTGATGACCGAGCCCATGGCTCACCTCACGAACGTCGTCGATCAGGGCGCGCCCTGGGGCGCTGGGACATGCGATGCGAGCGCCGGTGGTCGTCACGAGCCTCGGTCGTCGAGGGACCACCGTCGTCCGTGCATCCAGCCGACACCCGCGACCGCGCTCAGCCTACCTGGCTCCGGCGCCCGTCCGGCACCGCACCGACGGCGGTGCCACGCCGACGTGCGGGCACCGAGTCAGCCGGCCTCGACGAAGGATTGCCGCAGGTAGTCGTGGACCGCCTGCTCGGGGACCCGGAAGGACCGGCCGATCTGCACCGCGGGCAGCTCGGCGTTGTGCACCAAGCGGTAGACGGTCATCTTCGACACGCGCATCAGTGCGGCGACCTCCGCCACCGTGAGGAAGCGGACCTCCCCGAGTGACGGCTCGAGCGCGGGCCCGCGCGACCGTTCGGACGGGGGCATAGCGACCTCGCAGCAGCGCGTCGTGGCGGGTGCGACTTCCCCATCGTCCCGCGACCACACGAGCGCCGTAGGTCTCGGACTGTAGTGGCGGACGGGGCAGTTGGTAAGGGTGGGACCAGATTGTCGACCGTTCGGAGCAATGCCTGCGATCACCACGCGCCATAGCCCATCAGCAGTCCGTGGTACGGAAAGACCGCCTTGCGCGTGGCCAGGATCGCGGCGTCGACCCGGTCGCGGGGGTCGTACCCGGAGTCGAACGAGAGAGCGACCGGGTCCTGGCCGTCGGTCATCGAGGTCGGGGCGGGCACCCGGCAACGCGCCGTCGCCTCCTCGCGCCAGGCCTGCGGGGTGGGCGTCTGCGGCGGGACGGGGGCGCCGACGACCTCACCGACCAGGTGCGACCAGGCGCGCGGGACGACCTCCACCCAGAGATAGCCACCGCCCCCCGTAGCTATCCAGCGACCGTCGGTGAGCTCGTGCGCCAGCCGGTGGATCGCCGCGTACGACGCACGCTGACCGTCCAAGGACAGCTCGAGGTGGGCCAGCGGGTCGCCGCTGTGGGAGTCGCAGCCCTGCTGGCTCACGATGACCTGCGGGGCGAACTCGCGCAGCAGCGGCGGCACGATCGCGTCGAACGCGCGCAGCCAACCGGCATCACCGGTGCCCGGGGGCAGGGCGACGTTCACGGCGTACCCGACCCCGCGTCCCTCACCGACGTCACCAGGGAACCCGGTGCCCGGGAACAGTGCGCGTCCGTTCTCGTGCAACGAGATCGTGAGCACCCGGGGGTCGTCGTAGAACACCTGCTGTACGCCGTCGCCGTGGTGGACGTCGACAGCGACGTACGCCACTCGCTCCACACCCTGGTCCAGCAGCCAGCGGATCGCGACGGCGACGTCGTTGTAGACGCAGAAGCCACTGGCCCGGTCCGGCATGGCGTGGTGCAGGCCGCCGGCGAGGCTGACGGCGTGCAGCGCGGCACCGGAGTGCACCGCCTGTGCCGCGGCGAGCGTCGCGCCGCAGATCCGCACCGAGGCCTCGTGCATCCCTGCGAACGTGGGCACGTCGTCCGAGCCCAGACCGCGGGCCAGGTTCGTGCGCGAGGGGTCCTCCGAGGCAGCGCGCACGGTGTCGACGTACGCCGCGTCGTGGACCTTGAGCAGCAGCTCCTCCGGGACATCTACCGGAGCGATCTGGGTGACATCGGGCCCGTCGAGCAGTCCGAGCTGGCGAACCAGGGACATGGCGAGCTGCACTCGTACCGGCGCCAGGGGATGGTCGCCACCGAAGTCGTACTCGGCGAGCCGGTCGTCCCAGACGACTGCCGCCGGCCCGGTCATGTCCCGAGCTCGTGGGAGCGGTCGCGCGCTGCCTCCATCGCCACCAGGAACGCCGCCCGGACGCTGTGCTCCTCCAGCTTGCGCACCGCAGCAGCGGTCGTCCCGGCAGGGGAGGTCACGTTCTCCCTCAGGACGGTGGGGTGCTCCCCGGTGTCGCGCAGCATCGTCGCGGCGCCGAACACGGTCTGGATGACCAGCTCGGAGGCCGTGGCACGCGGCAGACCGAGATGGACCCCGGACTCGATCATCGCCTCGACGACGTAGAAGACGTATGCGGGACCGGTGCCGCTGATGGCGGTCACGGCGTCCTGCTGCTTCTCCGGGACCCGGATCACCTTGCCGACTGCGCGCAGCAGTCCCTCGGCCTCGAGCAGCTGGGCCTCGTCGCAGTGCGACCCGGCCGAGACAGCGGCCATGCCCTGGTCGACGAGGGCAGGGGTGTTGGGCATGACGCGTACGACGGCCGCGCCGGGCGCCAGCCGCTGCTCGAGGTAGGCGGTGGTGATCCCGGCCGCCAGCGAGACCGCCAGCACCCCGTCGCGCAGGTGCGGGGCGATCTCGTCCAGCAGCGCCCCCATGTCCTGCGGCTTGACCACCAGCACGACGGTGTCGGCCTTCGTTGCGGCCTCGACGTTGCTGACAACCTCGATGCCGTAGCGGTCTGTCAGCTCCTTCGCCCGGTCAGGGCGACGCTCGGCGACGAGCAGGTCCCCGGCCTGGCGACCGGAGCGCAGCAGCCCGGACAGCAACGCCTCGCCCATGACCCCCGCCCCGAACAATGCGGTAAGTCCCACAACAACTCCCTGGTCGCCTCACGTGATCGGATCGTGTCACGTACTGCCTGGGCGCCAGCCTACGGACGTGGCCCGCCGACCAGGGCTCAGGACTTGGACACCAGCGATCGTGCCACCAGCGTGAGGTTCGCCGGTCGCTCCGCCAGCCGCCGCACGAGGTAGCCGTACCACTCCTGGCCGTACGGGACGTAGACCCTGACCTTCTCGCCCCGCTCGACCAGGCGGCGCTGTTCCTGCGGGCGGATGCCGTACAGCATCTGGAACTCGTAGGAGCCCTTCGACCGGTCCGCGCGGACCGCGAGCGCCGCAGCGATCTCGATCAGCCTCGGGTCGTGCGTGGCCAGCATCGGGTAGCCGTCCCCCCGCATCAGGACCCGCAGGGCACGGACGTACGCCCGGTCCACGTCGGCGGCCGACCGGAACGCCACGGACGCCGGCTCGTCGTACGCGCCCTTGCACAGCCGGACCCGGCTGCCGGCGACCGCAAGTTCCCGGCAGTCCGCCTCGGTACGGCGCAGGTACGCCTGCAGCACCGCGCCGGTCGTCGGGAAGTCCCGGCGCAGCTCGGCCAGCGTCGCCAAGGTCAGGTCGGTCGTGGTGTGGTCCTCCATGTCCAGCGTGACCGTCGTCCCGAGCTCGGCTGCGCGTGCGCAGACCTGACCGGCGTTGTCGTAGGAGATCTTGCGCCCGTCGCCGGGCAGCGCCTGCCCCACCGCGGAGAGCTTGATCGACACCTCGGCGACGTGCGCCAGGCCCGCGTCGCCCAGCGCGGACAGCAGCGAGAGGTACGCCTCCCGGGTCGCGGCCGCCTGCCCGGCGTCGATGGTGTCCTCTCCCAGCCGGTCGATCGTGGTGAGCAGCCCGTCAGCGTGCAAGGCCTTGACCGCAGCAACGGCGTCGGACTCCTGGTCGCCGGCGACAAAGCGGGCCACGAGTCCGTGCGCCAGTGGTGCCGTGGACGCCAGCGAGCGCATCCGCTCGCTGCCCGCCAGGTGGGCCAGTGCGCTGCTCAGCAACGGATTCCCCTTCCTGCCGACCCGATTCCTGTCGATCCCTGTTCTTGCCGGCCCTGGTCCCGCTGACCCCTGGCCCTGCTGACCCCGTGGCGCAGGCTACGCCGTCCCCGCGGTGAGCGCCCGGACCTCGGTGCACTCACCAGTGCGATCCGACATGATGGGCAGCGCCCTGGTCGGGCCTGACCGGAAGGGGACCCGGTGGGAGCCCAGCTCTTTCCCGACGTGGTGCTCTCGACACCACGACTGTCGTTGCGCCCGTTCGAGGAGTGCGACATCGACGCCGTACTGTCTGCCACGTCCGACCCGGTCACCCAGCAGTGGCTGCCGCTGCCGAACCCGTATACCCGCGAGCACGCGCAGTCCTGGTGCCGCGACCAAGCGCCTTCGGTACGGACCAGTGGGCAGGGGCTGGTCCGCGCCATCGAGGCGACGGGGCAGCTGGTGGGCGCGATCGACCTGAAGCGGACCGACTGGGCGGCGCGTACGACCGAGATCGGTTATTGGTCCTCGCCGCAGGCCCGTGGTCAGGGGTACATCACCGAGGCCGTTCGTACGCTGGCCTGCTGGGCGCTGCAGGACATGGGTTTCGCGCGCGTCGAGCTGCGCGTCGCACCGCTGAACAGCGCGTCGCGGCGGGTCGCGCAGAAGGCCGGTTTCATACAAGAGGGGGTCGCGCGCTCGGCCGGGCACGTGCACGCCGGCCGGGTCGACCTCGTGATCAGCTCGCTGGTCCGGGCCGACCTGGGACTGCCGTACCTGTGAACCGAACTTCGCCGTCGCGACCGAGGTCCTGCACCGCACGACCTGGCTGGGGCACCCAACCAGCCTGAGGGGTTGGCGTCGGGTGGGGGGTCAGTGGCCGGTGAGGGTGGCCTGGACCACTGGGGCCAGGAGGCGTACCACTTCCTCGTCGCTGGCTGAGGCCAGGGGCTCCAGCTTGAGGACGTAGCGCGAGGTGGCCGCGCCGAGCAGGTACGACGTGGCGAGCACCACCCGCATCCGGGCGTCCGGGACGCCGAGGGCTGTGGCCGCCCGGTCGACGACAGCGACGTCGAGGAACTCCCGCATCGCCGCCGTGGCCTTGGACGCCCCAGCTCCGGCGCGCACCAGCTCGGCGAGCTGCTCGCGGGTCTGCGGGTCGGAGAACATCGACATCGTCGTACGGACGAGTCGTTCCCCCATCCCGTCCAGCCCAGGGGCCAGCAACGCCTGCAGCGCCGACGCCGGCTCGAAAGGCAGCCGCATCGCGGCGGCGAACAGCTCCTCGCGGCTGTCGTAGTAGTTGCGCGCGACCTCCGGTGCCACCCCGGCGGCGGCCGCCACCCCCTTGAAGGTGGTGGCGATGAACCCGCGGGCGGCGTACGCGGACCGGGCAGCGTCGAGCAGCTGGCGGCGTACGTCGTCGGAATCGCTCATGCCGCCGCGCCTTTCACCAGGTGTCCGCGCGCGAACGCCAGTGACTCCACCAGGTCCGCCTCCCGCTCGTCACGGGTCACGGTCTTGCGGGTGCTGATCTCGATCACGACCTGCCCGGAAAAGCCTGACGCACCAAGGGTCTGCAGCAGCTCGGCACACGGCTGCGTGCCCCGACCGGGCACCAGGTGCTCGTCCCGGGCGGCGCCGCTGCCGTCCGCGAGGTGGACGTGCGTGAGCCGGTCGCCGAGGTCGGCCGCCATCAAGATCGCGTCCGATCCCGACACCGACGTGTGTGACAGGTCCAGCGTGGTGTGACGGTAGTCCTCGTCGCGGACGTCCCAGTTCGGCGAGTACGCGGAGATGCCCCGGCTGCCGGCCCGCCACGGGAACATGTTCTCTACCGCGAACCGGGTGTCGGTCTCGTCGGCCATCGCCGTGATGCCTGCAACGAACTCCCGTGCGTAGTCACGCTGCCAGCGAAAGGGTGGATGTACGACCACCGTCGCGGCGCCGAGCAGCTCGGCCGCCGCCTGGGCGCGGCGCAGCTTGGGCCACGGGTCGCTGCCCCAGACCCGTTGGCTCACCAGCAGGCATGGGGCATGGATGCTCGTGATGGGCAGCTCGTAGTGGTCGGAGAGCCGGCGCAGCGCGTCCGGGTCCTGTGAGACGGCGTCGGTCATGACCATCACCTCCACGCCGTCGTAACCCAGGCGGGCTGCCATCTCGAACGCCGCGGCCGTCGTCTCCGGGTACACCGATGCCGTGGACAGGGTCACCAACGGTGCCACCACCGTCATGACGTGCCCGCCGCGAGGACCGGTGCGGGCTCCCGCCAGCGCGCCACGACCAGACGCAGCACCGAGATCGCGACGCAGCCGACCGCACCGACACCGAGAGCGATGACGGTGGGCTGGTCGGTGTCCAGCGTGAGAGCGAAGAGGTGGTTGAGGAACGGCAGCATCACCACGCCGGCAAAGCACACGACCATGGCCGCGCAGATCAACAGCCGCAACGTGTTCCACGGGCGGGCCACCTGGACCAGGACCCACCAGGTCACGACGAAGAGTGTGAGCGCGGCCGCGGCGCGTGCGCTCGTGATGCCGTGGTCGCCGAGCAGCACGACCCCGTACGTCGCATACGCGGCAAGAGCGCACAGCACCCCGGCGGGCAGCGCGAAGACGATCACGCGGCGGAAGAAGCCGGGCACGAACCGCGCCGTGTTCGGCATAAGGGCCAAGAAGAACGAGGGGATGCCGATCGTGAACGCCGTCACCAGGGTGAGGTGGCGGTTCAGGAACGGGAACGGCATCGCGAGCACGACCGTGGTGATCGACAATGTCATCGCGTAGAAGCTCTTGGTGAGGAAAAGGTCCGACACGCGCTCGACGTTGCCGAGCACCCGGCGGCCCTCGGCGACAACCGAGGGCAGCACTGAGAACTGGCTGTCCAGCAGCACGACCTGCGCCACCGCCTTGGTCGCTGCCGCGCCAGAGCCCATGGCGATGCCGAGGTCGGCGTCCTTCAGGGCCAGGACGTCGTTCACACCGTCACCTGTCATCGCCACTGTGTGCCCACGCCGCTGCAGCGCGCCGACCATCGCCCGTTTCTGCGCCGGTGTGACCCGCCCGAAGACGTTCGAGCTCTCCACGAGCTCCTCGAGCTCGAGCGGGTCCTCCGGCAAGGTCCGCGCATCGACCGGTGCGCCTGCCGCGGGTACGCCGGCCTCCGCCGCGACCGCCCCGACCGTGACGGGGTTGTCGCCTGAGATCACCTTCACGGTGACGCCCTGTTCCAGGAAGTACGCGACCGTACGGGCCGCGTCCGGACGCAGCTGCTGGTCGATGACGACGAGGGCGAGCGCCTGCAGGTCGGTGGGGGTGGACCCGGCGGTGAGCGGGCCCGCGGACCGGGCGAGCACGAGCACCCGGGCACCGGACGAGGCGCTCTCGTCGGCCTGGGACCGCGCCGGGTCGTGGGCACCGAGCAGCAGCTCCGGGGCGCCCAGGACGAAGCTGCCGTGGTCCTCGAACGTGGCCGCGGACCACTTGCGGGCGCTGGAGAACGGCACCGTGCTCGTGGCTGTCCAGCCCTGCCGGGGTGGGTACGCCGCCACCACCGCCGCCAAGGTCGGGTTCGGGTCAGGCTCGGCGGCACCGAGGGCGGCGAGCGCCTCCGCCACCGCAGCGGTGGGGTCGAGCACCTCCACGTGCCGCAGGTGCATCCCGGGCGAGGTCAGGGTCCCGGTCTTGTCCACGCACACGACGTCGACCCGGGCCAGCACCTCCACGGCCGCCATCTCCTGTACGAGCGTGCGCTGGCGGGCCAGCCGCATGACGCTCAGTGCCATCGCGATGGACGTGAGAAGGACCAGTCCCTCGGGCACCATCGTGACGATCCCGGGCACGGTCCCGGCGATGGCGTCGCGTATCCGACCGTCGTTCGCGTGGTACTGGGACACGAACAACAACACCGCGAGCGGGGCCAACAGGTACGACACCAGCTTGATGAAGCGCTGGACCGAGGCCGCCAGCTCGGACTTCGTGGTCGAGAACTGCCGGGCCTGCGCGGTCAGCCCGGCGGCGTACGACGCGGTGCCGACCCGGGTCGCGCGCAAGGTGCCGGAGCCGGCCACGACGAACGACCCGGACATGGCCGGGTCGCCGGCGCGCATGTGCACCGGGTCCGCCTCGCCGGTCAGCAAAGACTCATCGACCTCCAGCCCGTTGGACTCGAGCACCTCGCCGTCGACGAGCACCTGGTCGCCGGTGACGAGCAGGATCACGTCGTCCTGGACCAGCTCGGCGGACGCGACCGGGACCTCGACGCCGTCGCGACGTACTACTGGGCGCGCCTGCCCGATCACCGACAGCCGAGACAGCGTCCGGGCCGCCCGCCACTCCTGGATGATCCCGATGCCGGTGTTGACGACGATGACCAGCCCGAACAGCGAGTCGATGAGCGGGGCACTGAGCAGCATCAGCACCCACAGCGTGCCGATGAGCAGGTTGAAATACGTCAGCGTGTTCTTGCGGACGATGTCGGACAGGCTGCGCGAACGCAGGTCAGGGACCTCGTTGGTCAGCCCCGCGGCCACTCGTTCGCTGACCTGGGCAGAGGTCAGACCGCGGCCGTCGGTGACCAGGACGGGCCGCTGCGAGCTCACGTGTCCACCACGTCCGCGCTCGGGTCCCGCAGGGCCTCCAGCCGACGCAGGATGATCCCCTCGCGCAGCGCCCAGGGGGCGATCTCGACCACGGGGAGGTCCAGCAGGTCCATGGCGGCCTCGGCCACCAGAGCGCCGGCGACGAGCTGCTCGGCGCGGCCGGCGCTCACCCCCGGCAGCAGTGCGCGGTCCGCGGCCGTCATCGCGGCGAGCTTCGGCAGCCACACGCGTAGGTCGTCGCGGCGAAGCTCACGGCGTACGAACGGACCCTCGGCGCTGGCGGCCGCCCCCGCGATGCGGGCGAGCTGTCGGAACGTCTTGCTCGTGGCCACGGTGTGTCGTGCCGATCCGCCGCGCAGGACCTGGCCCGCGACGTCACCGATCGCCGTGCGGACCTCGCGGCGCAGATCCTTCACCTGTTGTGCCGAGGGCGGGTCCTGCCCGAAGCTGGACCGGGTGAGCCGACCGGCCCCGAGCGGGAGCGACACCGCCAGGTCGGGCACCTCGTCGTTGCCCGCGGCGACCTCGAGGCTGCCACCGCCGATGTCCAGCACGAGCAGCCGCCCGCTTGACCATCCGAACCATCGCCGGACCGCGAGGAACGTCAGCCGGGCCTCGTCGGGGCCGGGCAGGGCGAGGATCTGCACACCGGTCCTGGCCCGCACCAGCTCGATCACCTCATCACCATTGCGGGCCTCGCGGATCGCGGAGGTCGCGAACGCCAGGACCTCCGTCACGCCGAAGTCCTCCGCGCGCGCCAAGGACTGCGACACGAACGCGGACAGCGCGTCCACCGCCGAAGGTGCGATGCGGTCGTCGTCGGTGAGGTGCTCGACGAGTCGCAGCTCGGTCTTGCTGGCGTACGCCGGGAGCGGCGCCGCACCGTGATAGGCATCGACGACCAGGAAGTGCACGGTGTTCGACCCCACGTCGAGCACTCCGAGCCGCATGGGCCCGACGCTACCCGGTGAGCGGTTCCCCAGCGGAGTCGAGCAACCCGACGGGTCCGGCCCGAGGACGGCACCGCGTGGGCTTAGGCTCACCCGCGTGCCAGAAGTGAGCCTCGACTTTCCCAGGGCCTGGGTGGAGTTCGCCGACCCCGCCGACGCCGAGCAGGTGTACCGCTGCGACCTCACGTGGTTGACGTCGTCGTGGACGTGCATCTACGGCCGCGGCTGCAAGGGGATCGACGCGACGAAGCCCGACGACGGATGCTGCGTGCTCGGTGCGCACTTCTCGGACAAGGCCGACGAGAAACGCACGAAGAAGTGGGCGGACAAGCTCACCGACCAGACCTGGCAGTACCGCCGCAGCGGCCTCAAGAAAGGGGTCGTGGAGAAGGACGAGGACGGCGGGCGCAAGACCCGCGTCGTCGACGGCGCCTGCATCTTCTTGAACCGCAAGGGGTTTTCCGGTGGTGAGGGCTGCGCGCTGCACAGCCTGGCGCTGCGGGAGGGGATGGACATCACCGAGACCAAGCCGGATGTGTGCTGGCAGCTCCCGGTGCGCCGTACCTTCGAGCGGGTCACCCGTCCCGACGACACCGAGGTCCTCGTGATCTCGATCCAGGAGTACGACCGCCGCGGGTGGGGCCCGGGTGGGCACGACCTGGACTGGTATTGCACCGGCGACCCGATCGCGCACGTCGCGACCGAGCCGGTGTACCTCAGCGAGCGGCACACCCTCGTGGCACTGATGGGTCAGCAGGCGTACGACGTGCTGACGACGCACTGCGACGCCCGGGTCGCTGCCCTGCAGAGCGCGCGGGCCGCAGTCCGCACCAAGCGCGCCCGCGCGGCCCGGCTCGCCCCGCTGGCCCCCCACCCAGCGGACCCGGTGTAGTCCCGCCTCCCACGGTGGCGTGGGAGGCAGGTCGTACGGTTCCGGGCATGGCCAAGGCGCGCACTGCAGCCCCGTCGTACCGCTGTGGCGAGTGCGGCTGGACCGCGACGAAGTGGCAGGGGCGCTGCGGGGAGTGCCAGGCCTGGGGGACGTTGGAGCAGGCGGGGGCCCCGCGGCTGCGCGAGGTGGCGGCCGGCCCGGTGACCTCCCCTGCGGTCCCGATCGGCGAGGTCAGCGTGCTGACAGCGGCGGCCGTGCCCAGCGGGGTCGACGAGCTGGACCGGGTGCTCGGCGGTGGCCTGGTTCCCGGCTCGGTCGTCCTGCTCGCCGGCGAGCCCGGCGTCGGCAAGTCGACCCTGCTGCTGGAGGTGGCGGCCCGGCACGCGACCGGCCAGCGCAGGGCGCTCTATGTCACCGGCGAGGAGTCCGCGGCGCAGGTACGCATCCGGGCCGAGCGGATCGGGTCGGTGTCACCTGACCTGTTCCTGGCCGCCGAGACGGACCTGGCTGCGGTGCTCGGCCACGTCGAGGCGGTCGGGCCTGGGCTGCTCATCGTCGATTCCGTGCAGACCGTGGGGACCCTCGACGTCGAGGGTGCCCCTGGCGGCGTCACCCAGGTAAAGGAGGTCGCGGCCGCCCTCATCCGCGCTGCCAAGGCCCGCGACATGGCGACGATCCTGGTCGGGCATGTGACCAAGGACGGGTCCGTCGCCGGCCCACGCACCCTGGAACACCTCGTCGACGTGGTGCTCCACGTCGAGGGCGACCGGCACGGCCGGCTGCGCATGGTGCGGGCGCTGAAGAACCGCTATGGCCCCGCCGACGAGGTCGGCTGCTTCGAGCTGGCCGAGGACGGGATCTGGGGCATGCCCGACCCCAGCGGGCTCTTTCTCACCGCCCGCCAGCACCCGGCACCGGGCAGCTGCGTCACGGTGACGCTGGAGGGCACCCGGCCGCTGCTGGCCGAGGTGCAGGCCCTCGTCGTCGCGAGCTCTGCTCCCTCACCGCGACGACAGACCTCGGGGCTGGACTCCTCCCGGGTCGCCATGGTGTCCGCCGTCCTGGACAAGCACGGGCTGCTGGTCAGCGCCCGGGCGGACACCTACGTCGCCACCGTGGGGGGCGTTCGGATCACCGAGCCGGCCGCGGACCTCGCGATCGCGCTGGCACTGGGCTCCAGCCACAGCGAGACACCGGTGCACCCGCGCCTGATCGCCTTCGGCGAGGTGGGTCTGTCCGGAGAGATCCGGCGGGTCACCGGCACCGAGCGACGGCTCAGCGAGGCGGCCCGGATGGGCTTCACGCATGCACTCGTGCCCGCCGGCTCCGGGCCTGGACCTGACGGCCTGGTCGTCCGCGAGGTCGCTCTGGTGTCCGATGCGTTCGACCTGCTGCACCAGCGTTGACGGCAGGGGGTTTGCTCCGACTGGTCGTCCTCGCATGCCGGCTGCGGCTGCGGGCTGCTGGTGTGGCTGTTGCGGCAGCGCTCTGTACGCTGACCGTGTCGAACCGCCCCCTCGACGAACAAGACGTCGCGTACGAAGGGCCTTGGCGCACGACGCGAGTTCGGGAGATCCCTTGTCGCCCACCGACAGGTCGCCGGCCACCGACGCCGACGCGCTGATGCGTGCTGCCGTCGCACAGGTGGCCCCCGGCACCTTGCTGCGAGACGGGCTCGAGCGGATCCTGCGCGGGCGCACCGGCGGTCTGGTAGTCCTCGGGTTCGACCGC
>JBDTDW010000014.1:0-11951 GCA_039922855.1 Candidatus Nanopelagicales bacterium
CTTGTCGGACCTGGACCTCTCGTTGCCCGACGTGTCCTTCGAGACGGTGCAGCATCTGGTGTCCGCAGCTGCCGGGGAGCCGGACATCCTGCTCGCCGCCATCGCCGGCACCCCGGTGCCGAAGGGATTTCGCGACCGGCTCGGACGCCTCCTGGACACAATCTCCGGACCGAGAACACCACGCGACTGGTGAGGCGGCAACGCCGCGCCAGCTCGTGGTAGGGCCAACGTCATACGCCGATACCTGCTGCACTGCACTGGACTCCGAGCGCCGCACTGATTGCCCGCGCTCCGCGCGCTCGTGACGAGTGCGCGCGCGAGGAGTCCGTGTCGCGACACGAATCGACAAGTCGACTCGTACTTGCGCCGACTTTCTGACAGGCTCTGACACGATTTCATCGATGGATCTGGGCGCCAATGCCTGGAGATGACACAAGGAGGCATCGTGGCGGCGTCAACGACAACCGCCCGCAAGACTGCAGCTCGCAAGGCTCCAGTCAAGAAGACGGTCGCGAAGAAGGCCGTCTCGAAGACCGCGGCGCGCAAGACAACAGCACGCAAGACCACCGCCAAGAAGGCACCCGCGAAGCGGGCGGCAGCCAAGAAGGCACCCGCGCGCAAGACGACCGCCAAGAAGACGACGACGCGCAAGACGACGGCGAAGAAGGCTCCGGCCAAGAAGACGGCTGCCAAGAAGACGACAGCGCGCAAGACGACGGCCAAACGGGCAGCCCGCTAGGACTCGACCAGCAACGAGGGAAGAGCCCGGTCCCCTGTGGGGTCGGGCTCTTCGCTGTCACGGGTGCGCCGGGTCAGGCATCGTCCTGCTCGTCGAACGCCTCGTTGCGCTTGCGCATCCGTTCCAGGACAGCTTCCGCCTCGGCCCGGGTGCCGTACGGTCCGAGTCGCTCGGAGTTCGGGTCCCCCTGCCCTTGCTCCACCTTCTGGGTCCGCAAGTTGAACCACCACTGACCGTCCACGATCGGCCTCCACAGCTTCGGTGCATCGACGGCCCGATCGTAGGATGCAGCCATGACCCTCATGCAAGGAACCGTCTCACCTGTGCGCGAGGTGCCTCGTCACATCCCGCGTCCGGAGTACGTCGGGCGCCCCGGCCCGGCGCGTTACACCGGCCCGGAGGTCAAGGACGCGGACACCATCGCCGCGTTGCGGGTCACGAGCAAGATCGCGGCAGAGGCACTGCAGGAGGTGGGACGGCACATCGTCCCCGGGGTCACGACCGACGAGCTCGACCGGCTCGGGCACGAGTTTCTTCTGGCGAACGACGCCTACCCGAGCACTCTGGGCTACCGCGGGTTCCCGAAGTCACTCTGCACGTCGCTGAACGAGGTGATCTGCCATGGGATTCCAGACACGTCCATGCTGCAGGACGGCGACATCTGCAACATCGACATCACCGCCTTCAAGCACGGGGTGCACGGGGACACCAACGCGACGTTCCTCGTCGGCGACGTGGACGAGGAGTCCCGACTTCTCGTCGAGCGCACGTGGGAGGCCACGATGCGCGGCATCAAGGCGGTGGCTCCGGGCCGCAGCCTCAACGTCGTGGGGCGGGTCATCGAGTCCTACGCGAAGCGCTTCGGCTACGGCGTCGTACGCGACTTCACCGGTCACGGGATCGGTTCGGCCTTCCACTCCGGCCTGGTCGTACCGCACTACGACGATCCACGCGCCACGACCGTGCTCGAGCCGGGGATGACGTTCACGATCGAACCCATGCTCACGCTCGGCACGTACGAGTGGGACATGTGGGACGACGGGTGGACCGTCGTGACCAAGGACCTGAAGCGGTCAGCACAGTTCGAGCACACCGTGTTGGTCACCGAGTCCGGTGTGGAAGTGCTCACCACCCCATAGTCTCAGCGCATGAGCAGCGCAGCCCGAGGTACGGCGTGGCCGGCGGACGTACGCACGCTGGCGGTCGACATCGGCGGCAGCGGTTTCAAGGCCGCGGTGCTCGACCCGCACGGCGAGATGATCGGTGAACGGGTACGCATCGACACGCCCTACCCTTGCCCACCGGAGAAGTTCGTCCCTGCCGTCGTCTCGCTGACCACATCGCTGCCTCAACACCATCGTGTGACCGTGGGTTTCCCCGGTCTCGTGCGCGCCGGCAAGGTGCGCTACATCGTGTCGCTGAGTCGACCCACATACGGCGCCGAGATCGACCCCGGCCTGACCAAGCAGTGGCACGACTTCGCTCTGGAAGAGGCTCTGACCACTGCCTTCGGACTTCCGACGAAGGTCGCCAACGACGCGGACGTGCAGGGCTGCGCCGTCGTCGAGGGCGTGGGTCTGGAGTTCGTGATGACCCTCGGCACAGGTGTCGGATCGGCACTGTTCAGCGACGGCCGGCTGCTGCCCCACCTCGAGCTGGGGCACGCCCCGTTCCGCAAGCAGGGCACAGTCGAGGACGAGCTGGGCAACGTCGCTCGTGAGCAGGCGGGCGACAAGAAGTGGCGCAAGCGAGTCAGCCAGGCGATCGCCGCATATCACCAGTACCTGTTCTTCGACCACATCTACATCGGGGGCGGGAACGCCAAGCACCTCAAGGCGGACAACCTTCCCGACAACGCCACGATCGTGGCGAACACGGCCGGGATCACGGGCGGAGTGCGGATCTGGTCCATGGCGCCGTGAGCGCAGCGGCCGATTGTTTGCACGTTGTTTGACTTTCAACTAGCGGCCAGATCGACTAGCCTGGGACCATGACGGGTTGGCTGGATCCGACCGAGCAGCAGCACTGGCGTGCCTGGGTGGCGGCGTCGACGCTGCTGCGCGAACGACTATCCCACGAGCTGCAGGCCGCGCACGGGATCCCTCTGACCGACTACGAGATCCTGGTGCGCCTGTCCGAGGCGCCGAACCGGTCGCTGCGCATGAGTGCGCTCGCCGATCACACGCTGGCCAGCCGCAGCCGGCTCTCGCACCAGATCGACCGCATGGAGAAGGCGGGGATGGTGCGACGAGAGGCCTGCCCCAGCGACCGCCGGGGCCAGCTCGCCGTCCTGACGGACGACGGCTGGGACACCCTTGTCGCGGCGGCGCCCACCCATGTCGAGGGCGTACGCCGCCACCTCGTCGACGTCCTGACACCGGCGCAGTTCGCGGCTCTGGGTGAGGCGAGCCAGATCGTCGCGGACGGTCTCAACGACTGCGAGACCGACCGCGCCGGCTGACCCACAGCGCTGCTGTGACCGCTCACTGACCTGGCAATGACGGCGTTCCGGGGCTTGCGTGCGCCCGCACCCGAAGGGCGCGTTGCAGGTCATCGAGCTGGTCACCGAGGACTCGCGCCAGTGCCTTCGTTGCCGAGCCGCCACGTAGGCATTCGCGCCCACCCGCAAGGGTCTCAGGGTCGATGTCATGGAACGGGAAGCCCGGACCGCCGACCGCCGCGGCCACCGAGGACCCGCGGCGTGACGCGACTTCCACGGCTGCGTCGAAGTACCGTGCGGTGAACGGTGCCAGCAGGTCGCGCTGTTCGGGCTGCCAGAACCCGCGCGCAGTCGCCTCCACGACGTACGTCGAGGCCGGCTCGGACTCCGCTGGGGCACCGAACATCACCTCCCACGCCGCGTCCTTCGCGCCGCGATCCGGGAGCGCTGCGCGGCAACGCGCCGCCTGCTCCGGGCCATCGCCACCCGTGTCCCGCGCCAACCAGTGGGCGATCTGGTCCTCACCGATCGTGCCGAGCACGCTGAGGCGAAACAGGATTCGCCACCTGAGGTCGCTGTCGACGACTGTGCCACCGGCTACCGATCCGGTGTCAAGACTGGCCCGCAGGTCCACGACGTCCCCGTCTGTCACAGCCGCGCTGACTGCGCCACGCGCGGCAGCGAGGCGAAGCCCTGACTCCGAGCGCTCGCCGGTGCTCGGGTGCACGAGCCGGCAGGTGGCCCCGAACGACACGAGCGCCTCGGTGCGAAGCCGCGGGTCCAGGTAGCGGTCGATGACCTGGTCCCGGGCGAAGGTCAGGACACCCTGGGCGACGACGAGGTTGTCCTCGTACGGCAAAGCCCGGCCGACGAGCGTGAGGTAGTCCGACGCCGCCAGCTCGCCCTCGCGCACAAGGTCGCGTGCCAGCGTCCAGAGGACGGCCCGCCCGAGCGCATCGGGAACAGCGCTCAGGCACGAGAGCACGGCCGCCATGGAACGGTCGTCGAGACGCACTTTGGCGAAGTCGAGGTCTCCGTCATTGAGCAGCAGCAGGTCCGCGGGCGGCCCGGGCAGCTCGACCCGCGTCGAGGTCTCACCTGCCGGCAGAGTGACTGTGATCCGGTCTCGCAACTGCACCCGGAAGGGTCCGGTCCGGATGTCATACCGCCCCAGCGCGAGGCGGTGGGTCCGCAAGCCCGGATGCTCGATGCTGTGCGAGCCGCGCTCGGGCGGCATGTCGTCGTTGCCGCGTACGAGCCGCAGGGTGTCCACGCCCGTCGTCCGGAGCCACTGCTCGGCCCAGCTCTGTGCGTCGTGTCCGGACTCGTCAGCGAAGGCGTCGAGCAGGTCCGACAACGTCGCCACACCGAACAGGTGTTCCCGAATGAATCGGTTGACACCAGCGAGGAACACATCCTCTCCCAGCCACGTGACGAGCTGGCGCAGCAGCGAGGCACCCTTCTCGTACGAGATCGCATCGAAGTTGGCCAGCGCACGCTCGGTGTCGAGCACATCCAGGGAGTGGGGCGCCACAGGGTGGCTCGACGGGCGCTGGTCGGCGTCGTAACCACGCACCTTGTGCGTCATCGCGAACGAGGTCCACGTCTGCGTGAACCGGGTCGCGGCGGCAAGCACCTCGAACCCCATGTACTCGGCGAACGACTCACTGAGCCACAGGTCGTCCCACCAGCGCATGGTGACCAGGTCGCCGAACCACATGTGCGCCATCTCGTGCGCGATGACTGTCCCCCGATACATCCGCTGCACGTCCGTCACGGCCGAGCGGTAGACGTACTCGTCACGGAAAGTGATGCAACCAGGGCTCTCCATCGCGCCCCAGTTGAGCCCGGGCACGAACGCCTGGTCGTACGAGTCGAACGGGTAGGGCTCGTCGAAGAGCTCGGCGTATCGATCGAAGCAGGCGTACGTCAGGGCCAGGATCTCCGGCGCCTGCTCGTCCAGGAACTCAGCCAGGGATCGCCTGCAGTGCAGCGCGAACGGGGTACCGCGATGCTCCCCCGTCACGGTGTGAAGCGGACCGGCCACCACGACGAACAGGTAAGTCGACAGTGCCGGCGTCACCGCGAAATCCCAGCGACCCGCCGCCTTCTCCAGTGGGCGTCCGTTGCTCACGACGGTCCACTCGCTCGGCGCGGTCACCACGGCCTTGATAGGGGCCTTGAGGTCGGGCTGGTCGAAGTTGGCGAACACCCGCTGCGCATTGTCGACCCCGAGGTACGCACCAACGTACGGTTGCTGATCGACCGGATCGCAGAAGCGGTGCATGCCCTCGCCCGTGCTGACGTACGGCATCTCGGCCTCGACTACCAGCTCGTTCTCGGCAGGAAGGTCCGTAAGCGTGAGTCGGTTGCCCACCAAGGCGCTCCCGTCGAGGGCGCGGCCGTTCAGCGTCGCTCGCACCAGGCGGAAAGCTCGCAGCTCGACGAACGTCGCGGCGCCCGGTGTCCGACAGCCGAACCGCACCACGGTCCGCGACCAGAAGCGGTCAGGACCGCGGGTGAGATCGAGCTCCAGCTCGTAGCTCAGGACCGAGACGAGATCGGCACGCTCACGCGACTCCGCGAGCGTCAGCACGGATGCTCGACCGTCCATCCGGGCTCCTCGGGTCACACCGCCCCTCCCGGGTGGACGACACGACAGTACGCCGCAACAACGCGCCAGGGCAGACGACCTGAGGGCTGCGAGGAGGCTCGCAGTGGTCGGCATCCCACGGGATGCTCGAATGGCGCATGGCTGAAACCTGCGACCACCTGGACACGATGCCATCCAGACGACCTGATGTTCGAGCTCGGCGCCGCGCCTCCCGCCCTCTCGCACCGCTGAGCCGACCCCGGACCGCCGCTCGGACGCCGGGAAACACGTGCGATCATCCCGTACGTACCAGCGCTCACAGGCGTGTCGTGACGGCACGTCGTCACCGGAGGGACGCCCATGTCGGACCGGATTGGCCCGGACTCCACACTCGGTAACTCAGTGCAGGTACGGGCCGACGTCGCAACACTCACCCAGAGCGACAGGCAACAGCTCGCCCGATGGCTGGCGGACCTGAACCTCCCGCCAAAGCTGACTCCGCAGGCTCGGCAACGGCGGCGCACCATCCTGCTGACCGCCACGGCCGCCGCGATCGTGCTCATCCCGTGGACGGCGTTTCTCGCGGTCACGCTGCCCGAGCGTCACCGCGCCCAGGAATGGCGGCTGACGTGGGTGGGGCTCGACATCGCACTCGTGGCAGCGTTCGCGGCCACCGCATGGTTCGGCTGGCGTCGCCGCCACCCGGTGATGACGACCTTGATCGTCACCGCCACGCTTCTGCTCTGTGATGCCTGGTTCGACGTGACCTTGTCGTGGGGCGGGAGCGAGCAGGTGGCGAGCATCGTCGCGGCGGTCGGGGTCGAGGTACCGCTGGCCATCTTGTTCCTCATCGTCCGGCACCGGCTCGACCGCGAGATCATTGCCCAGGCCTGGCGCGACCGCGGGCTGCCAGGCGATCCGCCGCCGCTGCACCGGGTGCCACTGCAGCTGCGGGAGGATCGAGCCGAAACCGTGCCTCTGGGCTGACGCCGCGATCCGCGGGACGTGTCACACCGTGAACACGGTGACCAGCACGCACTCAGCTGTCGCGGCCCAGCGCCTCCCGCAGCCGGGTCGGCACCGGGGTACAACCGCCGTCGACCTTGACGCTCGCAAGCTCATCACCCTGGGTATGACCCCGATTCAGGATCACCACTGGCTTCCCTGTCTTCGCCGCGTGCGCGCCCGTCTGAGGACGTCAAGGGCCTGCTGACCCAGGTGAGCCAGGCACTGGCCCAGGGTCGGCGTCGCAGGCGACGGCGGAGATCATGGTCAAGATCCTTCAGACGACGAAGGAACTGGCGACCAAGACTGAGGGCGCCCACCCGACGGCCCCGTGGCCGAACATGCTCGACTGCACGATCAAGGTGTTGTCCTCCTAGCCCGATACGTGGGCATGACCGTGCCCACGGAGCTGGAGGCGACGTTCGTACGCCTGGCCGAGCGCCACTGCGTGGGTGACTCGCTTGCGCTGTCCATCCACGTGCGTGGGTACGAGAAGACATCGAAGACGGGAAAGACGTCGCACGTCTGGCGCCACGTACGCAAGGGCAACGCGAAGCGCCGGACCTTCGCAGCGATGGCCGTCGTGGTAGCCGCCGCCGGCATCTTGGGAGGTGGACCAGCAGCCACTCAATCACAGGACAACGGATCCGTTCCGGTGCACGCTCGCTCAGTGGTCACGAAGGGCGAGACGAAGCAGTCCGTTCCAACTCCGACCACGGCCGCAGGGTTCGCCAAGATGTGGACTGACCAGGTGAGCCCGAGGGAGTGGGGCGCTGCTGACATCTCCACGTCTGTGCACATGAAGGACGGCCGCTCGGTCTGGCTGTTCGGGGACACCCTGTCTGGGAACAACGGGTTCGTGCACTCGACTGCCATTACCCAGGACGGTGGCACACTGCACGTCTCCCACGGCGGAGCGCAGCTGATCCCGAACGACTCCAAGAGCAACATCTACTGGATCGAAGACGGCAAGGAGATGTCACCTGGCGTCCTCGAGGTCACGGCCGCGCCCATTCGCATCGGAACGAAGTCGGTGTGGGACTTTGAGCGGACCAACCCGAAGTCCCGGGTCGGGCTGGTGAAGGTGGACGCGAACGGGGACGCGACCTTCCAGAAATGGATTGGCTGGACGACAGCAGCCAAGCCGTTCAACGACATGAAGGTGGTCGGGCCGCACCACTTCACCTATGAGAACCGCTCCCACCCCGAGTTCAAGATGGAGTCTGGGGAGACCCTCTGGACGAAAGCGCAGAACTGGGACGACCCGAAGGGCTTACAGACGAACCCGGACGGGTCCGTCGACTACACCGCCTACCGACCCATCTTCTACGAGTCTGCGAAGAAGCATGACATCCGACATTGATCTGGTGGCCCTCTCCTTCTCCGCGAAGGCGAGCAGGGACCAGGTCTCGGCTTAGCTCGACACTGTCCATCCGCACCCGACGAGGGTACGTGTCCGTACCTGTCGACGACCTGCGGCCGCCGGGCTCCCGCTCGGGTGTTGCGTGGGCACCCCCGCGCGATCATGCTCACAGTCGTGAGCCAGCCAGGATCCGACCGGCTGCGCGTGGTGTTCGCCTGCACTCCGCAAACCGGGCATCTCATGCCGCTGCTGCCGCTCGCGACGCAGTTCGCCGCCGCCGGAGACGAGGTGATCTTCGCGAGCGGGCCGGCGGTCGCCGACGCCGTCATCGACAGGGGCCTCCAGCTGCGCCGCGTATGCCCAGACCTTGACGACTGGTTCGCAGTGCTTCGCTCCCGTACCCACGGCCTGCCCGGCGACGGGCTGGCCCCGGAGCGGGTGGAGGGCTACTTCCTGCCCCGACTGTTCGCCGAGATCGGGCTACCCTCCATGGTCGAGGAGCTCACCGCCCTCGTACGCGAGGTACGCCCCGACCTGCTGATCTTCGAGCCATACGCTCTGGCAGCTCCCCTGGTGGCGGCTTCGTGTGGCGTTTCCAGCGTCCAGCACACGATCGGACTGCGTATGGACCAGTCCATCGTGGATCTCGTGAACGATGCGGTTACCCCCGCCTGGCGCCTGGCAGGTCTGAACTCTCCGGTGGCCGCAGGACTTTTCGATGGTTCGACGCTCGGGATCTGCCCACCTTCGCTCGACTGGCCGGACGCGAGCACCGCCGGGGTGCAGCCGCTCAGCCCTACGGTGCTTCCTGATGCCGACGCATCACTGCCCTTCGAGCTTCCCAGTGAGCACCCTCTTGTGTACCTGACGCTAGGCACGTTCTCGAACACGGACATCTCCCTCTTCGGGCTTGTCCTTCGTGCGTTGGCTGATGAACCGGTTACCGTGCTCGCGACCCTCGGCAACGACGGGGACACGTCCGGCCTCGGTGAAGTGCCGGACAACGCGGTCGTTGTCGGGTACGTCCCACAGGCGCAAGTCCTGCCGCACTGTGCCGCCGTCGTCCATCACGCCGGCGCCGGCACCACGTTCGGCCTGCTGGCACATGGGCTCCCGTCCGTGGCCCTGCCGCAGAGCGCCGACAACTTCAGCATGGGTCGACGGCTGTCCGACATCGGTGTCGCGAAGGTCTTGATGCCCGGTCAGGTCGATGAGTCCTCGGTCCGGGAGTCGGTCCGCGCGGTGCTGACCGATCCCGAGTACCGGCGACGCGTGGAGCTGGTGGCCGACGAGATCGCCGCGATGCCCGGACCGCAAGAGATCGTCGACTCGTTGCGCCGCAATGCCAGATCGCGGTAACCGGGGACAGCGTGCTGCGCCCGGTCTCAGGCGGCGAGGACATGGACGAGATGAGCCTCCATCGGGCTGGCCTGGTCCGGGTACGCATCCGGGCGTGGTCTCGCCCCAGGAAGCAGCGATGGGGAGGCTGACTCGTACGTTGCGCCGGTCGGGGTCCGCCAACGGACCCGGTGCCCAGGCCGGGACGGGTCGAGCACTTCGACGCGCCACCCCGAAAGTCGCTTCGTGTAGTTGCACCTTTCGCACAACCCCTGCCCATTGCGCTCGGCGGTCGCGCCACCGGCGGTGTGTTCACGCACATGATCCAGGTGGCGGATCGGGGCGTCGCACCACGGGGTGCGGCACGTGCCGTCCCGGGCGATCAGGAACCGACGCAGCCCGGCATCGAAAAAGCGGCGCGAGGACTCCATTGCGACGAGCGTCGTCGAGTCCGGGGTGGCATAGAGCCGGCGCAACCACACCCGCGCCTGGTCCACGACGCCGTCGCTGGTATCGGCGGTGGCGGTGCGCTCCGTGCCGCGGACCAGGTCCCTGACCCACCCCGCCGGCACACTGCCATACCCCGGCAGCTGCGCCGGGTCGTCCCTGATCCCGAACAAGGCCGCATCAGAGATCACGACCTGCACCTCCACCGAAACCTGGGACGCCACGGCCTGTCCGCTCACCCGCTCGACGAGGGTGTCCGCGATGACCTGACCCCGGGTGCGAGGATCACCGGCGGCGCGGGCCGAATCAGCGTCCCGAGACAACGTCGCATAGGTCGCGACCCCCTGCGCCAATGGCAACAAGGCCGACAGCCGACACGTCGCATCCGGTAGCGGACGGATGGATACCCGCCGCTCGCGCTCGGCAGAACGGGCCCGATCCAGGGCTCCCTGCGGATCGCACCGATACCCGGCAGCTCGGACCGCCCGCTCCAGAGAGCGGTCCCCCAGCAGCGCGACCACGCCCAGCTCCCCGCACACTTCTTGATCCACCAAGGCCCGGTCGGCCGCCGACAGGTGTGAGGTCTCACGCACCACCAGCGCGGCCCGAGACTCCGACAACATCCCGGCGGTCAACGCCGCCAAGGTACGCGGCAACTGCTCCACCAAAGCCCTGGACCGGCTCAGGGACTGCGACCCCTGCCACGGCGAGAGCCGTCGCGCGAACCCGACCTGCTCCGCGGTCCCGTTGCTGCCCCGGAAGCTGTTCCGCGCCAACTGCCACGCCTCGAACCCCTGGTCCTTAATCGCCTCCCGTGCCTGCGCCGAGGCCCGCTCCTGGCCGATCGCGAACGCTGTCGTCACCCGGGCCTGCGCTGCGGCCACCGCAGCTTTCACTCGCTCCAGCTCGCCCAGCAGCGCCAACAACTCCTCGCCACCGGCCAGCGGCTCGTCGTCGCCTGCGACACCGCCCAGCTCGCAGACCAAATCCCCCAGTCGAGCAGCGCTCCAAGACGGCGAACGCACAACTCCAGCCTCGAACATGTGTATTATACTATCTCTGGAGGAAACCCGGCACAAGTCTTCTTCGAAAGATTCTTCGACTTTTTCCGTTGTGCAAGATGCACGAGAACCCCTTTCCAGGTCATCGGTTACAACGCCATCGCACTACCTATCGCAGCAGGGTGCCCGTACCGAGGGGTCTGGCCCTGCGTCCAGAGATCGCTGCCCTGTCCAGCCCTGCTCGCGCTCAACGCCATCATGCTGCGCGGACGGCCGCTGCCTCGCCAGGCGACCCATGCGACCTGGCGACCCTGGCGACCCTGGCGACCCTGGCGACCCACAAGCGTGACGTGGTCTGTTACACCTCCCGCGGCAAGACGGTGAGGACACGGCAGACGAAGGTCGAGAACGCCTTCATGTAGTCCGTCAGGAACTCCTCGGTCGTGGAGTTGGTGATCTCACCGTCGTCGGTGAATAGCCCGTGCTTGAACTGGATGTACGCCTCCGGGGAGTTCATCTGCGGAGAGTTGCAGAAGCTGAGCACACTGCGCAGGTTCTGCTGTGCGACCGCGGTGTCGAGTGCACCGCTCGAGGCACCGATCACGGCCGACGGCTTGCGAGCGAACGAGTTCGTCCCCCACGGCCGGCTGGCCCAGTCGATGGCGTTCTTGAGGGGTCCCGGGATGGCGCGGTTGTACTCGGGAGTCACGAACATGACGCCGTCCACGGCTGCGATGGCTTCCTTGAGCGCCTTGCCCTCCGGCGGGTAGTCGTGGTCGAAGTCGCGGTTGTAGAGAGGGAGGTCCTTGATCGCGATCTCCTCGAAACGCAGGTCCCCCGAGGCCACTCGGATCAACGCCTTGGAAAGCGTGCGATTGATGGAGCTGGTCGAGAGGCTCCCGATGAGGTAGCCGATCTTGTACTTGATCATGCGAGCCGACCTTCCTGGCTGCGTCCGGACCTCGGATCCGTTTGGGTTCTGCCCCCGGAGCACAAGCATCGTCCTTGTCACGGCTGCAGTCCCG
>JBDTDW010000015.1:0-8955 GCA_039922855.1 Candidatus Nanopelagicales bacterium
GGTAGCGGACACGTCGAACGACTTTGCGAATACCGGAAGGGCCGGCGCGACGATACCGAAGCCGAGGGCGACGCAGAACGCGACGACGACGAGGACCAGGACCTCCGGCGGCAGCCCGGCGAACAGCGGGCTGTGCCGGATCCGGGAGCGTAGTGGGTGCGTCACCAGCTCACATCAGATCCGGATCGGCCACGCCAGCATTCTTCCCGAGCCGACGATCCTGGCAAGCCTGGGCACCCCGATCGTCCGATGCAAGGTACGCCCTTCTCTGGGGCACCCGAGGCCGAACCGACCGGGCGCACGAAGCGTCCGCCTGCCCAAGACCTACGACCCGGAGACGCCGACTGAGTCACAGAGCCACATGTCGCACATCGTCGCGGGGTACCCGACACGAAGCCGCTGCTTCCACGACCTGTTCAGCACCTTGGCCGCCGCGCTAGGGATGCACGACAACGGTCCCGGGCCGATGTTGCTGGCTCGGGACCGAATGTTGTCAGTGGCGGTGTGTCAGGTGAGCCAACCGCGGTGGCCGACGAACGGGATTGCTGTCCAGACTCGCCCACCCAGCGTTCGTACCGGATCCGTGCTCAGTGCGATCACGATCAGACCCAGGGCGTAGATGATGTGGTAGTCCACCAGGGGATTGACTGACCCCGACGGGTCTCCTCCGGAGGTGAACCGTGCCAGAGGCCACTCGGCGGCCCACATCATCAGCAGGACGAGAGTCCCGGAGACAGCGGCGATGCGAAGGGCGACTCCCAGCAGGAGCGCGATACCGATACCAAGCATGGCAACCATGAAGAGCCAATTGGCCCACCAGGTTCCGGCGATGTTGTGAAAGAGCGTCTCGAACGGTCCGACATCAACAGAGGCCAGGAAGCCCTTTGTAGGTGACCCGCCATGGATCCAGGCCTTAGCAGAGGGTGTGCTGTATCCCAGTCCGAATGTCTTGTCCAGGAAGGCCCACAGGAAGACGAGCCCGAGCGCAACTCGAAGTGCCGCTATCGCCCGCCGCGCCGCAGCCCCGAAGTGGAACTCTCCTCCATCGACCGCCACGGTCTCGGACCTGTCTACCATTGCGTTCTTGGTGCCGTGTGAGTTCAACAAGCCCTCAGAGGGGGTGGGTCGTTGCTCACTCGTGGTTCTCGTGGTCATGTGGACCATCTCCTTCTTCTCTGAGCATGGCGCGCTCGCTGCTGCCGCGCCTGGGCCTTTGGACCCCAATTGCATGGAGTTCTGGCCGTGATACGGGTCCGCGGCGTGATGGCCGGACAGGGCTGAGTAGTGCGCTCAGTCGACAACTGGATGCTTACCCGGCACCACTACTACGGGGATCTCCACAGCGTGCAGCACGTTGGTCGACACGGAACCGAGGAAGATGCGTCCGAGTGGGCCGCGGGAATGGGTCCCGATCACAACCAGCTGTGCGTTCGCGGCAGCACCCACGAGCACAGTTGTCGGGTCACCCTCGACGACCGCGGTTCGCAGCTCGACCTCCGGGTGCTCGGCGGCGTGCTTGTTGACCGTGGCTTCGAGCGCGCTTTGCTCGTCGGCCAGCAAAGTCGGCAGCACCTCGCTGTCAAGGACTGCAATGCCGTAGCCGATCGCGATGTCGGGCATCCAAGCCCGCACGGCATGCAGAGCGACCTTGCGGTCCGCAGCTTCGCGGAACGCATACTCCAGGCTCACGTCGCAGTCCTCAGAGGCTTCCACCCCGACAACGACGGGTCCATCCGAGTCGGCGGCGCGGTGCCGTACCACCGCGACCGGGATGGGGGACTGCGTGACAGCTGCATGGCTCACCGAGCCCAGGAACAGCCGCCCGACGGGGCCACGGTGACGGGAGCCGACCACGAGCAGGGCCGCACCCTGTGCCCGCGCCAGCATCGCGTCCGCCGGGTTGGAAGGGGTCATCTCGAGGTGGACCTCGAGCTGGGGATGGACGTCGTAGACGGCATCACGCTTCGCGACCAGCAGCGCCTCGGCGACCGCGTGCACCCGCTCGGCGGTGATGTCCTGGCTGCCGCGTTGAGTCGACGGTGATGCGAGCGCGTGCGTCAGCACGAGCGGAACACCTCGCAACGCGGCCGTGTCGGCAGCCCACATGAGCGCCTCGTCGCTGTTTTCCGCGCTGTCGATCCCGACAACGATCTGTCCGTCGTCGATCCGGCCTACCATGTCGGCTCCCGTTCTCGTGACAATCCGGTCCACGTGACCATGGCTGTCGATTCCGCGCTACCAGGCTGCCTCGGCGGGGTGCCGTTCGGGCAGGGACGAAGGGCCCGGCCACGACCACCAGCGCAGCGCACCACCAGCACAGCGCACCACCAGCACAGGGGAGCCGAGGCGAGCTGCCCTCGCCGGCGGTCAACTCGCCGGGTCCCTTCGAGGCACCCGTGTGGCCCGCAGAGGATGGTTGCTGGTGGTCGTCGACTTCTGGCCGGTCGGTCATCGGGTGATTGCTACCTGTCGGATTCCAACGCGGTGAGCGCCTCTCGCAGCGATTCGTCCGGCGTGGTGTCTGTCGCGATGGTGATCGCGTCCGGCCAGGGGGCGTGCGAAGCGGCGAGGCGGCGGGCTATGTCGGCGCCGGCTTCGGACGCGTCCGAGCCGGCCGCCAACCGTCGTTGCGCCCGTGCCGAACTCACCTCAACGGGCACCCGACACTCCAGGGCCACCAGATGGCTCGCTGTCGCAGCTGCGGCGTCCTGGGCTGCCGTTCTCATTGCGGGGTCGCCCCAGGTGGCGTCCGCAACGACAGACTGACCGCTCTCGAGTGCGTGACGGGCATGTTGCAGCAACAGATGGTAGGTGGCTGCCTTTGCTGCCGGGCTGTACTTGTCCCGGTAGTCCTCGGGAAGGTGGTGGCGAACCTCGTCGGAGCTGAGGGCCACCCAGCCGCGGCGGTCAGCGACCGCACGGGCAAGGGTGGTCTTGCCGGTGCCGGGCGCGCCGCCGACCAGCAGTAGTTGCGGCTGGCCCGCCTGCAGGTGGGACAAGGCCAGCTGGGCGTAGCTGTGCGCGTCGGCTGCGGCCGACTGCAGGCCCTGGGACGCCCGTATGCACGACACCTTCGCGCGAACGAACGCCCGGTAGGCGATGTAATGATGTTGCAGAGATACCACGGTCGGGGCGCTGCTGAACTCGAGATACCAGGTGAGGAATCGTTGCGCGAGATCGGCGCGGCGCAGGTGTTCGAGGTCCATTGCGAGGAAGCAGACGTCATCGAGGGAATCGACCCAGCGCAGACGGTCATCGAACTCGATGCAGTCGAGAACCCGTGGGTAGTCCGGCAAGCAGAACACGTCCTCGGCGAGCAGATCGCCGTGCCCGTCGACGAAGAGGCCCGCTGCGGCCCGCTCGGCGAACAACGGGCCGCGGCCGTCGATGTATCGCAGTGCGAGATCCTGGATCTGATCGTGCAACGGTTCGGCGAGCAGCTGGCCGCGGAACGTCTCGGTCTCGCGCAGGTTGTCCTTCCACCGTCGCCGCAGACCGACCGACCCCGCCTCGGCCGTGATCTCCGGACCGCGCACCGCGGTGGCATGAAATGTCGCGATCAGCTGCGCCAAGGCGCACAGGTGCTGGTCAACGTCCTCACCATTGATGATCATCGTTGCGAGCCGTAGGTTGTCGGGCATCCTGCGCATCACCAGTCCATGCTCGTACTCATGGTCATCACCGCCACGGACACTGATGACATCGAGGTATACGTCTGGCGCAAGCCGATGGTTGAGCTCCAGCTCTCGTTGGCATACCCTGCGGCGGCTGGCCTCGGTGCGGAAGTCGAGGAACCCCAGATCCACCCGCTTCTTGAGCTTGTATGCATGCTCACCGAGCAGCAGCACGACGGCACTGTGCGTCTCCCGTATCTCAGCCCCCAAAACAGGCGCCGCACCGGGGTTGCTCGCCATGGCCGTGCCTGCGCCATGGAGGGAGCCTTCGAGCCTCTCGGCGACCTCTGGATCCGTGCCGGAAGGATGAGCGGCAATTGGGCTGCCCCCGTCGCCACTGGGTCGGGTCATGGAGCCATCTTCTGCTTCGGCGCCGACCCTGTCGAACCAGCACCCAACCACCCGGAACAAGGCAGCGGACCGCGTGCCGCTGCATTTCATCCGCGGAGAGCCCAGCGTCCTAGGTCGGAAATATCAGAGGCCGATGAGCACCCACACCTGTCCGCGCAGTCCGAGCAGCCCAGTGGACCCGGCTCGTTGGATGGGCAGTGCGGTGCTCATGAACGCATCATGTGGGTGCGGTAGGAGTTCGGAACCAGGACGAACAGGTGCCGCCTCTCGCGCACGTCGGACGACGTGGTCAGGACGGTCGCGGCTCCAGAAACTCCAGACGGTTCTCGAACGGGTCGCAGGCGTAGAACCTGTCGTGCCCGGGGAAGTCCCCGTCCCAGCTCACCCCGACCCCGGAATCCTCCAGCACTGCCGCAAGCTCGTGGAGCCTTGTGACGAGGATGCCGGGGTGCGCCTTGCGGGCCGGCGAGAAGTCCCCCTCCACGCCCAGGTGGACTTCTAGGCCCCCGCCCCTGAACCAGCAACCGCCGCGGGCCGCCAGCACTGCTGGCTTTACGAGTTCGTCCATGCCCAGAACGTCGCCCCAGAAGTCCCGGCACTTGTCCTCGCCTCCCTCAGGGATAGCGAGCTGCACGTGATGAAGTCTCCCGATCGCGAAGGGTCTGGTCCTCATGTGTCCGAGTGTGCCCTGCCGACGGACTGGAATGCCCTCAGGCGCTGCGGCGTCGACCACGGCGGGCTCGCAGGTAGTCGCTGACGACATAGTCGCCGAGCCGGTCTCCCTCAGGTGCCAGGACGCGACCGCCGTTGCGACGGGCCACCTTGTCCAAGAACTCGGCCAGCCGGGGATCGTCGCCGAGCCGGAAGAAGGACAGCGGTACGCCGCGGCGGGTCATGCGGTCGACCTCGGCGACGGTCAATGCGATCGTCTCGGGTGAGGGCGGCCAGGAGAACCACCACTCACCGTCGGCGTCGAGGTGCGCGGTGGGCTCTCCGTCGGTGACGACGAGCACTACCGGCTCGGCGTCGCGATGACGGTCCAGGAAGCGCCCGGCCAGCATGAGGGCGTGCTGCAGGTTGGTGCCCTGCACCTCGTTCGCGTCGAGGTCGGGCAGCTCGTGCGGCGCGATCCGGCGCGCCATGTTCGCGAAAGCGATGATCTCGATCGCGTCGGCGGGGAACTGCGAGCTCGCCAGAGCGTGCAACGCCATCGCGGTCGTCTTCGCGGCGCGCCAGGTGTCGTTCATGACCATCGAGAACGACTGGTCGACCAGCAGGGCCACGGCTGCACGAGTGCGCCGCTCGGTCTCCCGCACCTCGATGTCGTCGGGGTCCAACCGGACCCGGCGGCCGGGCGGACGACGCTCGGCGGCCCCGCGCAGCACAGCGTTGCGTACCGTCCCGATCGGGTCCCAGGGCTCCTCGTCGCCGTACCGCCACCGGCGGGACGTGCCGGTGAGCTCGCCGGCGGCGCCGGCGTCATGCACGTCGTGGTCACCACGCCCGGCCGTGTCCAGCGACGCGAACACCTGGCGTAGCGCGGCCTGACCGATCCGGCGCACAGCCTTCGGTGAGAGCTCCAGCTGGCCCCGCGACCGGACGAGATACCCCTGTCGTTCCAGCGCCCTTTCCAGCTCCTGCAGCTTGCGTACGTCATCGACGGCTGCTCTGCCCAGTGCCCGTCTGACCTGGTCCTCGTCGATGTCGTCGAGCGAGGCGCCGGGGTAGTCCTGGCCGAGGGTGTTCGAGAGGGCGTCGAGGTCGGCGAGCTCGGCCAGCGCCTCGGTGGCGTCGCCGAGCCCGAGAAGCTCGTTCCCTCGCAGCTGCTGCTTCCCGGACCAAGGCAGGTCCGGGCGCAGCGCGCGCAGGTTGTCACCGAGCCGGCCCATCTCGGCGGCCAGGTCGAGGTCGCTCAGTGCCTGCGCCATGAGCCCAGCGAGCTCCTCGCGCTGCGCCGGCGCCATCGACTCCAGCATGCGCGCCATGGCCGCGGCCCGTCGGGCCAGCTCGTCTATCAGCTCCTCCACGGACTTCGGCTGTTCGGGGAAGAAGTCGCCGTGGCGCGCCATGAAATCCGCGAACGTGTCCGTGGTGTCCTCGCCGCGGGCGTGCTTGTCCAGCAGGTCGTTCAGGTCGGCGAGCATGTCCTTCATGGCCTGCCGCGCCGGGCCGTCCGCCGGATCCTGCAGAGCCTGCTTCATGCCGCGGAACTGCTGATCCATCACCTGTCGCTGCAACATCTCCCGCAGCTCGTCGTACGCCTGACGGGCCTGCGGCGAGCGCCAGTTGTAGTCGGCCAGCTCTCGTACGGCCCGGGCCGTGTCCTGCGGCAGGTCCTCGAGCTGGGCTTCGCGCAGTCGCGCGTCGTCGGAGGGGTCGGGGAAGAGCGCCTCCTGCTCGGCGTCGATCGCGCGGTCCAGCAGCTCGCGGGCCTTCTCCAGGACACCGTCCATCCGGCCCGAGTGTTCGAGTGCCCGGCGGCGCTGCTGCGCACGCCGCCGCAGGTCGCCCAGTCCGCGCAGACCGTCGGCTCCCTGGGACATCAGGTCGCGCAACGCATCCGCGACGCCCTGCCCACCCAGGATCCGGTCACCCAGCTCGTCGACGGCCTGCCCGGCGTCGTACGGATCGGCAAGCGGATCCGGGCCGTCGTGAAACGCGCCGTACCGGTATCCGCTCATGACGCAGGTCCGGGCGATACGGTGCACCCATGACCGAGACGACCTCCGGCCAGCCGATCGCCGGCTGGTACCCCGACCCGTCCGTGCCGACCCAGCTGCGCTGGTGGGACGGGACCACCTGGTCGGACCAGACCCAGCCCATGGTGAGCGAGCAGGCCCCCGGGGAGATCGGGGCGCCGGTAGGTCGCTACAACGGCCCGCCGATCCTGATCGTGACGACCAACGACCTGCCTGGCTATCGGATCACCGAGGTGCACGGCGAGGTCTTCGGCATCACCGTTCGGGCCCGCAACGCGTTCTCGAACTTCGGTGCGAGCTTTCGCACCATGGCCGGCGGGGAGGCCAAGGGCTACACCAAGCTGTTGGCCGACAGTCGGCTCGAGGCGGTCGACCGACTGCGGGCGTCGGCCCAGCAGGTGGGGGCCAACGCGGTCGTCGCGATGCGCTTCGACACCGGCGAGATCGCGGAACTGATGAACGAGGTGGCGGCGTACGGGACCGCCGTCACGATCGAGAAGCTCTGACCTGAGCTCGATCGGCACCGCCGTCACATCCCGCCGTAGACCGCTCGGGTGCCACCGGGGACCTCGTCCTTGCCGATGCGCCGGGTGAGGTAGAGGCCCTCCAGGGCGGTCTCCACACACGCGGCGACCACACCGGGGGACTCGCCCGCCTCGCCCTCGAGGGCGGCCGTGATCCGCCCCAGCCCTTCTAGGGGCCCGATCGAGGCGAGCAGGTCCGAGGCCGACACCAGGTCGCCGGTCTCGACGGTGCCACCCTCGTCGAGCAGTGCGACCAGCGCAGCCAGATCGACTCCACCCAACCGGGCACGGAACGTCTCCGCCACGGCGCGTCGGAGCAGGTGCAGCAGGACCTCCTCCTCCCGGCCCTCCTCGTTGACCTCGACCTCGACCTTGCCGCGCAGCGTGGGTACGACCCCGGGCAGGTCACAGACCCTGGCAACCGGCTCCGGCTCCCCGAGGATCGCGGCCCGGCGCAGCGCCGCGGCCGCGAGTGACTCGGCACCGGCGACCGCGAATCGCGCGGAGACGCCGCTGCGCTGGTCGATGGCGGGCGACTCGCGTACCGCCCGGGTGAATCTTGCGACCACTTCGAGCAGGTGCGCCGGCACCGTTGCGACCAGGGCGGCCTCCTGTCGTACCAACGTGATCTCGTCGGCGAGGCGCAGCGGGTAGTGGGTCCGGATCTCGGCTCCGAAGCGGTCCTTGAGCGGGGTGATGATGCGTCCGCGGTTGGTGTAGTCCTCCGGGTTCGCGGTCGCGACCAGCAACAGGTCCAGCGGGAGCCGTAGCGCGTAGCCGCGCACCTGGACGTCACGTTCCTCGAGCACGTTGAGCAGCGACACCTGGATCCGCTCGGCGAGGTCCGGCAGCTCATTGACGGCGAACACACCGCGGTTGGTACGCGGCACCAGCCCGTAGTGCACGGTCTCCGGGTCCCCGAGGGTGCGGCCTTCGGCGACCTTGACCGGATCGACGTCGCCGATGAGGTCCCCCACGCTGGTGTCGGGGGTCGCGAGCTTCTCGCCGTACCGCTCGGAGCGGTGTCGCCACGCGACCGGGGCCGCGTCCCCCAGCTCGGCGACCTGGCGCCTGCCCCACACCGTGACCGGCTCGAGCGGGTCCTCGTGGATCTCGCTGCCGGCCAGCTCCGGGCTCCACGGGTCCAGCAGCCCGGCGATCGTACGCAGCAGCCGGGTCTTGCCCTGGCCTCGCTCACCGAGCAGCACCAGGTCGTGGCCGGCCAGCAGAGCCCGCTCCAGCTGCGGGCCGACGGTGTCGTCGAACCCGCCGACGCCCGGGAACGGGTCCGTGCCGGCGCGCAGGCACGCCAGCAGGTTGTCGCGCAGCTCCGCCTTGACCGTACGTGGCTGGTATCCGGAGGCCCGCAGCTCACCGAGGGTGCGGGGCAGCTCGTCCGGGATCGTGGGCAGGTCGTGGGAACCGGGGGAGGTGGTCACCTGGTCGACGCTACGACTGACTCCGGCAGGGCGCGAGCGGTACGCCGAACGCGGAACTGGGACGGAGCCAGGGGATCGCGGAGCGCCGGTCAGCCTGAACTGCGGGCGGTGAGGGGATGATCACCCGTTCGGGGCAGGTCACGCCGGTCCCTGCCTTCTTCCTGCCGCAGCGCGGCAGGATGGGTACGTGGCAACCTCAAGGGTCGGCGATGGGCTTGGCGTCGGCGACGACCTGGTGAGCGCAGCGCAGCGTGCCGTTGCCCAGGCC
>JBDTDW010000016.1:0-12757 GCA_039922855.1 Candidatus Nanopelagicales bacterium
GCTCAAGCCGGTGACCTCGCTGCTCGGGCGGGTGGTGGCGGCCCGGCCGGCCCGGTGGCGGTTGGAGCTGGCGATTGAGGTGGCGCCCTCCGTCACCACATGACCATCGACGTCGATGTGGCTCAACGTGGTGCAGATCTCGTGCACCACCCGCCCGTCGACCGGTAGCGACATGTGCCCGATGCCTCGTATGAACACGTTGCGGGCATTGAGGTCTGGGTGCTCGATGCGAGCCGAGCGTTTTGGGATCACCATCTGGTCCAGGTCGGACCAGATGCCGACGAAGCGGGTACGACAGTCCGGCGCCGGCTCGGCGAGCTCGGTGAGGATCTCGCTGTTAGGCCGCAGCGCTCGAGCCAGCGGGTACGGCAGGAACCGTGCCGGCGCCGTGCCCGAGTGCGGTGAACCCAGGGTGACCAACGTGTGTACGCGAGCGTCCCCGGCAAGGCGCTGCACGTAGTAGCGCGCCACGATGCCGCCCATGGAGTGCCCGACGACGTGGATCCGCTCGTACCCCGTCTCCTCACAGAGCTGCTCAACAGTCGCGCGGAGCCGGTCCGCGACGGCTCGCAGGTCCCCGGTCAGCGAGCTGTAGTTGAAGCTGGCGATCACTCCGAAGCCACGGTGCCGCAGTCCGCGCCGCAGCATCGTGAAGATCGAGCGGTTGTCGGCGATCCCGTGCACCAGCAGGATCGGGGTTCCGGCCGCCTCCACGTCGCTGACCAGCAGTCCGCGCTGCTGCGGTGGTAGGTGTTCCAACGCGGTGCGGTGCAGCGCGTCCAGGCTGCGCTCCTGCGTGAGGTTGAACGGGTACATCGCCAGGTGCAGGCCCACCCAGGCCGCCTCCATCGCGGTGCCGCGCAGCCCCGCCGGGCACAGCACCGCGCGGCGTGCCTTGTCCGCGGTGTCCCACGCGCCGTGCAGCTGACCGGCGATGCGCACCAGCATGTTGTCGCTGCCCGCTGGGTCGCCGCCGCTGGGGTCGGGGTCCTGGGTGGTCGGCACAGCGTGAGGGTAGGGAAATCGGCGACGCGAATCCACGATCACGGACGTGGTGTTACCCAAAGGAGATGGACCTCACGGTGGCAGGAGGTCGTTGCGCGGATCTCCGTGACCGATTCGGGCCCATGGGTCCGGCGGTACGGCTGGCCGCGACCGCTGGTCCTGGCCCCAGCGGTGCCGGGCTAAGATTCCGCCGCACCCCGCGACGGCGGGACGAACCGACCATGAGCTCGTGAGGTCGCGTACCGCCGTCGTCCCTCGACAAGGCAGGACCCGCGGTGGATCTCTACGAGTACCAGGCCAAGGATCTCTTCCAGGCGCACGGCGTACCGACCCAGAGCGGCGAGGTCGTACGCACGCCGCAGGACGCTCAGGCCGCGGCCGCGCGGATCGGGCAACCCGTCGTCGTCAAGGCGCAGGTGAAGACCGGCGGTCGGGGGAAGGCTGGGGGCGTCAAGTTCGCCACGACGCCGCAGGAGGCGGCCGAGAAGGCAGAGGCCATCCTGGGGCTGGACATCAAGGGTCACGTCGTTCACCAGGTCCTGGTGACCGCCGCGTCCGACATCGCCGAGGAGTACTACGTCTCGTTCCTGCTCGACCGCACCAACCGCACCTACCTGGCCATGGCCAGCAAGGAGGGCGGGATGGAGATCGAGGAGCTCGCGGTCGAGCGCCCCGAAGCGCTGGCGCGTGTCCCCGTTGACGCCATCGTCGGCTGCGACCTGGCGAAGGCGCAGGAGATCACCGACACCGCCGGATTCGACGCGAGCGTGCGGGATCAGGTCGTCGAGGTGCTGCAACGGCTATGGGACGTCTTCGTCAAGGAGGACGCGACCCTGGTGGAGGTCAACCCGCTCGTGAAGACCCCCACCGGTGAGGTCCTCGCCCTGGACGGCAAGGTGACCCTCGACGACAACGCCGCGTTCCGGCACCCGGACCATGCCGCACTCGTCGATGACTCGGCGACAGACCCGCTCGAGCTGCGGGCATCGCAGAAGGGCCTGAACTACGTCAAGCTCAGCGGATCGGTGGGCGTCATCGGTAATGGCGCCGGCCTGGTGATGAGCACGCTCGACGTCGTCGCGTATGCCGGGGAGAAGTACGGCGGGCAGAAGCCGGCCAACTTCCTGGACATCGGCGGGGGCGCATCTGCACAGGTCATGGCAGACGGCCTGGAGATCATCCTCGGCGACGACGAGGTGAAGGCGGTGTTCGTGAACGTCTTCGGCGGGATCACGGCGTGCGACGCGGTCGCTCGCGGCATCGTGGACGCGCTGGGGATGCTGGGCGCGGCCGCCACCAAGCCCCTGGTCGTACGCCTGGACGGCAACAACGTCGCGGAGGGCCGTCGCATCCTCGCGGCGGCGGCTCACCCGCTCGTGACGGTCGTGGACACCATGGACGAAGCCGCTGACAAGGCCGCCGCGCTGGCAGCGGGGAAGTAGGGACCGACATGTCGATCTTCGTCAACAAGGAGTCCAGGGTCATCGTCCAGGGCATCACCGGGTCGGAGGGCACCAAGCACACAGCCCTGATGCTCAAGGCCGGGACCAACGTCGTCGGGGGGGTCAACGCCCGCAAGGCCGGGACGACCGTCACGCACGGGGACCTCGAGCTGCCGGTCTTCGCGACCGTGGCCGAGGCCATCGACAAGACCGGCGCGGACGTCTCCGTCGTGTTCGTCCCGCCGGCGTTCACCAAGGACGCCGTCCTGGAGGCGATCGATGCCCGGATCGGCGTCCTGGTCATCATCACCGAGGGCGTGCCGGTGCAGGACTCGGCGTACTTCTGGGCGTACGCGCAGTCCAAGGGCAACCTGACTCGGATAATCGGCCCGAACTGCCCGGGCATCATCACCCCCGGCGAGTGCCTGGTCGGGATCACGCCGGCGACCATCACCGGCAAGGGCCCGGTCGGTCTGGTGAGCAAGTCCGGCACGCTGACTTACCAGATGATGTACGAGCTGCGCGACCTCGGCTTCTCCACCGCGATCGGCATCGGTGGCGACCCGGTGATCGGGACCACCCACATCGACGCGATCGCGGCGTTCGAGGCCGATCCCGAGACCCGCGCCATCGTCATGATCGGCGAGATCGGGGGCGACGCCGAGGAGCGCGCAGCGGCGTACATCAAGGCGCACGTGAGCAAGCCGGTGGTCGGCTACGTTGCCGGGTTCACCGCCCCAGAAGGCAAGACCATGGGACACGCCGGTGCGATCGTCTCCGGCGGTGCCGGCACCGCGCAAGGCAAGAAGGAAGCACTGGAAGCCGTCGGGGTCAAGGTCGGCAAGACCCCCAGCGAGACTGCCCGCCTCCTGCGAGAAGCCCTAGCCACCTGATCACTTACCGCGTCACCTGTGCGAGCGTCGGGGTTCACCGGCGTTTGCGCGATGTGAATCGTGACAATTCCGACATCCCTGCGAGCAAACGCCGGTGAAGCAGGGGTTGCGGCGAAGGTTCGGCGGTGCACCCGCCAAGCCTCGACCAATCGCCGGTGAAGCCGTGTCGTAACCCCGGGCGTACGGGGGGTGAGTGCGACCATCGACCGGTGACCGCCGCGCTCCCCGAACCCAGCGCTACCTCGAGCGATGCGGCGGGCAGAGACGCACGTACGGATACCCGCGCCGCCCCTCGCGAAAACGCCGGCGGAACACGCCGTGCGACAACCCGCGCTGAGCCTGGGGCGGCACGGCCCGCATCGACCGGTCGACCGTCGGGCGAGGCCCGCGCCACGCCGACCGACCGAGCTCCCGCCCCGGCACGCGCCACGCCGACCGGCCGGCCTTCGGCTAACGGCAGCCCCGCACCGACAGCTCCACAGCCGAGCAAGGGTCGGCCCGCACCGAAGGACGCCGCTCGGGCTGAGGGCGACGGGGTTCGGGCTGCCTCGGCACGAACCAGGGCGGCGGCGCGGGCGCGGCGGGAGGCGGCCCGTCGAGCCGTACGTCCCCGGCTGGTCCCGGCCCGGCGCCAGAGCATCCCCGTCGCTGCGGTGATCGCGGCGGCCTGGGCTCTGGGGGTCGGGCTCCTGGTCTGCGTGGTGGTGGCGGTCATCGGATGGACCGTGGGAGGCCATGGCGACGCAACGTTCGGAGGTGCCCTGCGCAGCGGAGCGCTTGCGTTCGTCGCCGCACACATGGCCCCCGTGTCCTTGCCTGGCGCCACTTTCTCATTGCTACCACTAGGCCTTCTCGCCCTGCCAACCATGCTGACGTACCGTGCCGGTCGCTGGGCCGCGCGCGCCGCCGACTGCCTGACGCTGGGCGATGTGGGCCTGCTCACGGTCACTGCTGCCGGGACATACGCGGTTCTCGCGCTGATCGTCTCGACCCTGGGCGTCGTCGGTCCGGCGCAGGTGACCGCGGCGGCCGCCGTGGTCACTGCCGGTCTCGTGTCCACCGCCGGCATCGGCCTCGGCGCCTTGTCGTCCTCGCAGCTGTGGCCCGCCTTGCTGGAGCAGGTCCCGACGCCGGTACTCCGCGGGTTCCGCGCGGGCGCGGTCGTCCTGACGACGCTCGGCGTCGCCGCGGGTGCGACCGTGGCGCTGGCACTGGCCATGCACCTCTCGTCGGTCGTGGCACTGACCGAGCAGATCGCACCGGGGGCGGCGGCAAGCGCGGTCCTGAGCCTGCTGTGCCTGGTCTACCTGCCGACGATGTTCGTGTGGGCGCTGGCATACCTGGTCGGCACGGGAGTGCTGCTCGGCGGCGCGATGATCACACCGTTCGGAGGCGGGGGCGGTCTGGCACCGGCGTTCCCTCTGCTGGCCGCCGTCCCCGACCAGCCCTCGCCGCTCGCGCCGCTGCTGTTGCTCGTGCCGGTGCTCGCCGGTGTCCTCGGCGGTCTGGTCGTACTGCGCTCGAGCCGGCGCGGGGACGGCCGGCTGCCGGTGCTCGAGACACTGACGGCGGCAGTGCTGACCGGACTGGCTACCGCGGCGCTCGGGCTGCTGGGCTCCGGGTCCCTGGGCGATGGCCGGCTGGCCCACGTCGGCCCCACCGCGTGGGCGATGGGACTGGCAGTGACCGGCCTCGTGCTCCTCGGGCTCGCCCCGACCGCGTTGCTCGGCACGCTGCTCGCCGGGACCGCGAGCCGCCGCCCGACGAGCCCGCTACGGCAGGTGGGTGCCACGAGCGTCCCGCGTTCCCGCGAGCCCGTCCCAGCGCCGGCGGACGTGGACCTGCGGGTACGTCCGGCCCCCGGCCCTGAGGCTTCCGAACCGCTGGCTTCCGAACCGCTGGCTCCCGAGCCAGTGACCAGCACCGGATCGCCACGCTCGGCCACCCCGGCGGGCCACGTGGCGCCGGTCCCCACCACCGTTCGAGCCGGGCGCCCAGAGCTGGGAGCCGGCGCTGCTGCGACGGGCAACGCGGCGCGGGCAGCTGGTGTCGTAGCTGTTCCGGTGACCGCAGTGCGGGCCGGTCCCGAGCAACCCCTCCTCGCTGACGCGGCTGAACCGGCGCAAGCTCCTGAACCGGCGCAAGCTCTTGAACCGACCGTGGCTGGTGGCGGGCCGGCCGGTGCCACGTCGGCATTGGGCCGGACCTGGGGCAGGATCCGACCGCTGTTGCACTCCGACGGCGACTGACGCGACGGCGCGTCGGGCCAGCGCTGACGTCTCGGTAGGATCGCGCCCGGACAATGAGGTGCTGGACCCAACCGGTCGCTGCCCGATGTTGACCGACCCACCCTGTCGCCGGAGCACCGAGGACCGCCGTGTCGCACCCCGCGCGCTCCCGCCTGGTCGTGCTGGTCTCCGGGGCTGGGACGAACCTGCAGGCGCTGCTGGACGCGATGACCGATCCGACGTACCCCGCCGAGGTGGTCGCGGTCGGAGCAGACCGTGCCGACACCGGCGGGGTGGCGCGCGCCCAGCAGGCCGGTCTGCCCACGTTCGTGCTGCGGGTCCAGGACTTCGTCTCCCGCGCGGACTGGGATGTCGCTCTTGCCAGCGCCGTGGGGCAGTACGAGCCGGACCTCGTGGTGTCCGCGGGCTTCCTCAAGCTCGCCGGGGAGGCATTCCTGCGCCGCTTTGGCGGACGCTATGTGAACACCCACCCCTCCTTGCTGCCCGCGTTCCCCGGGATGCGCAGCGCGCAGGACGCGCTGGACTACGGCGTGAAGGTCGCGGGCGCCACGTTGTTCGTCGTCGACGACGGGATCGACACGGGCCCTATCCTCGGGCAGGCGGTGGTGGGCGTACGTGACGACGACGATGCCCCGGCTCTGCACGAACGGATCAAGACCGTCGAGCGCACTCTGCTCGTGGACGTCGTGGGCCGCATGGCGCGCGACGGCTGGACGATCAACGGCAGGAAGGTCACCATCCCGTGAGCACGATCCCCATACGGCGCGCCCTGGTCTCCGTGTACGACAAGACAGGTCTCGACGAGCTCGCCACGGCTCTGCACACGGCTGGGGTCGAGATCGTGTCGACGGGTTCCACGGCCGGGCGGATCGCCGCACTCGGGATACCGGTGGTCCAGGTGCAGGACCTCACCGGCTTCCCCGAATGCCTCGACGGCCGGGTGAAAACGTTGCACCCCAGGGTCCATGCCGGGATCCTGGCCGACTTGCGGCTGCCCGACCACGTCCACCAGATCGACGAGCTCGGCATCGCGCCGTTCGAGCTCGTCGTCGTCAACCTGTACCCCTTTGCGACGACCGTCGCCTCCGGTGCCGCCGCCGACGAGTGCATCGAGCAGATCGACATCGGCGGTCCCACGATGGTGCGCGCGGCGGCGAAGAACCATCCCAGCGTTGCAGTGATCACCTCACCGGACCGCTACGCCGAGGTCATCACGGCGGTGACCGGTGGAGGTTTCACGTTGGCGCAGCGGCAGGCGCTGGCCGTTGATGCGTTCGTGCACACCGCGTCGTACGACGTCGCGGTCGCGTCCTGGCTCGGCAACGTCGTCGCGCCGACCGATGGCGGGAGCGGGTTCCCGGCGTGGCTGGGCGGGACGTGGCAGCGAGCCGAGGTGTTGAGGTACGGTGAAAACCCGCATCAGCGGGCCGCGCTCTACGTCGCCGACAGCACCCCCACCCCGGGACTAGCCCAGGCAGAGTTGTTGCAGGGCAAGGAGATGTCGTACAACAACTATGTCGACGCGGACGCGGCACGACGAGCTGCCTACGACCAGACCGAGCCGGCCGTTGCGGTGATCAAGCACACGAACCCGTGCGGCATCGCGGTCGGCGTGGACATCGCCGAAGCCCACCGCAAGGCGAACGACACTGATCCGGTGTCCGCGTACGGCGGAGTCGTCGCGGCGAACCGAGTCGTCACAGCGGTCATGGCTGCCCAGGTCGCATCGATCTTCACCGAGGTCCTGGTGGCCCCCGGCTTCGACGCCGACGCCCTGGACCTCTTGCGGGAGAGAAAGAACTTGCGAGTGCTCGTTGCCGCGGACATCCCGCCCGGTCCGCGGCCGGAGATTCGTCCGGTGTCAGGCGGCCTGCTGCTGCAAGACGTCGACCGCATCCACGGGCCCGGCGACGACCCCACGGCATGGACCTTGGCCTGCGGGGAAGCGGTCGACGAGGCGACGCTGCGCGACCTGCTGTTCGCATGGCGAGCCTGCCGTTCGGTCAAGAGCAACGCGATCCTGCTGGCCAGTGACGGTGCTGCGGTGGGCATCGGGATGGGCCAGGTCAACCGAGTCGACTCGGCGAGGCTGGCGGTCGCGCGAGCCGGTGAGGACCGGGCCCGCGGCTCGGTCGCGGCTTCCGATGCGTTCTTCCCGTTCCCTGACGGGTTGGAGGTGCTGGCGCAGGCCGGTGTCCGTGCCGTCGTGCAGCCAGGCGGCTCGGTGCGCGACGCGGAGGTCGTCTATGCAGCGCAGGCCGCCGGGATGACCATGTACGTGACCGGGACACGTCATTTCTTCCACTAGCCCACCAGGTCAGACCTCCCGGCCGGGGGAGCTCGAGCACGGCCCGGCACGCTCGCGCCTGGTCTGGTACGCGATCTTGGCCATCGTCGTCGGTGTGACGTCGGCGCTGCAGTCCCGGATCAACGGCGAGCTCGCCTCGAGGATCGGGAACAGCTCCCAGGCTGCGGTGATCTCGTTCGCCACTGGCCTGGCGTTGCTGTGCATCCTGTTGTTGGTGCTCCCGACGATGCGGGCCGGACTGCGCCGGCTCCCTGCCGCGCTGAGATCCGGGGCGCTGCCGCGCTGGCAGCTGCTCGGCGGCCTCGGCGGGGGAAGCTACGTGGCCGTCCAGACCGCCGTGGTGCCGGTGATCGGTGTCGCCTTGTTCGCGGTCTCCGGGGTCGCCGGCCAGACGCTCGCTTCGTTGTACGTGGACAAGGTCGGGCTGGGCCCGGCGGGCCGTCAGGTGGTCACGCCCACCAGGATCGCTGCCGCAGCGCTCGCCGTGATCGCGGTGGTCGTCAGTGCCTCTGACCGGCTCGGGAGCGCGACGTTCTCCGTGCTCGCCGTCGTCGCGGGCCTGGCTGCCGGTGCCGCACTGGCCGTCCAGGGCGCCATCAACGGCAGGGTGTCGGTGGCCGCCCGCTCGCCGCTGTCGGCGTCGTGGGTGAACTTCGTGGTCGGGACGCTGCTGCTGCTGGCGCTGCTAGCGTTCCGGACCGGCACCGGCGGCCCCGCCATCACCACGACGCGACAGGCCTGGTGGCTGTACTCCGGCGGCGCGATCGGGGTCCTGTTCGTCGCGACGGCGGCATTCGTCATCGCCCACCTGGGCGTGCTGGTGTTCACCCTGTGCCAGATCGCCGGACAGGTGGTCGGTGCCGTCGTGCTGGACCTGGTTGCACCGGTCGGCGGCGAACACGTCACGGTGGTGACCCTGGCAGGCGCAGCGCTCACGCTCCTGGCGATCGTCGTGGGTACGGGTCTGCTGCACCGGCCGCGACAGCGCTCGGCCGGCTGATCGGGAGCCGGTGAATACGCCCAGCCTTGAGGTGATGGCCGATTCAGAGTGACGTCGTTGACCGTGGCGTCCGATCCGGCGACGATGGGGTGAACGTGGGGAACGAGAGGGTCATGGCGTGTTGGTGTCGCACCGGGCGGGCGGTCTTACCCCGTCGGACGAATCGGGTAAGAACCGGCCCGCTCGAGGACACATACAAGGCATGACAGTCGAACGAACAGCCACAACGGGGATGACGCGTCGCGCCGGCAGCTCTGATGTCGTGGGGTGGCGTCGACGGCGCCTCCTGGAGGCCGGGTTTCCCTCTGGGCTCGCCGAACGACTCGCCGCCACCGCCGGGGTCGACCTGCACGCCCTGCTTGACCTGGTCAACCGCGGTTGTCCACCCGAGCTCGCCGACCGGATCCTCGCTCCCCTGACCGATCTGGAGCCACCGGCATGACAGCGCTGAGCCCGCTCCCCCTGAAGGCGCCGGCGCGAGCCACCGACGACCAGTACGACTGGCCGGCGGCTCTCACCGCCCAAGGCCCTGCGCGCGAGGAGGCGTTAGGCCGCCTGCACCAGTTCCTGCTCCGAGCCGCGTTTCATCAGGTATCGCGCATGAGCCGGCCCGGAGTCGGCCGGGACCGCATCGACGAGATCGCGAACCAGGCGGCGGACGAGGCCATGGTGTGCCTGCTTTCCAAGCTCTCGACCTTCGAGGGACGCAGCCGTTTTACCACCTGGGCGTACAAGTTCGCCGTGCTCCAGGCCGCGGTCGAGGTACGCCGGCAGTCATGGCGGGACCGCGAGATACCCCTGGACGAGTCGTACGTGGTGGCGGCGCGGGGATCTACCCCCGAGGAGCACGTCGAGGCGAGCGACCTCGCCAGCGCGGTCTGGGACGCCATCGACCACGTTCTAACACCCCATCAGCGCAGCATCACCGTTGCGCTGCTCGTCGACGAGGTGGCGATCGACGTGCTCGCGGAGCGCCTGGGGACGAACCGCAACGCGCTGTACAAGACACTGCACGACGCCCGCGGCCGAATTCGCACCCACCTGCAGTCGACCGGACATCTCCACTCCGCGTCACCGGGAGGTGCACGATGAGCCGCAACCGCCCAGAGCTGACACCCGTTGTTGTGCAGCGACTGATCTTTGACACCGAGCCTTGGCTCTCCTGCGATGACTGCTTCCGCCTGGTGGATCAGTATGTCGAGATGGTCCTGCAAGGCTCAGACGTGCAGATGCCCGCCATGAAGGTGCACCTCGAGGGCTGCGCGGCCTGTGCCGAGGAGGCGCAGTCCTTGCTGGAGCTGGCCGCAGAGGACGCCGGACAGGACCCTGCCGAGGTCCTGGGAGCCCTGCTCGGCCGATAGTCCCTGTCAGCTCAGCGGGCTGCTGAGGTCGTCGAGGCGGAAGGTCCGGCTGGCCGGTCGCGCGTAGTCTGGGGCGATGACCAACGCCAACCTGGGACAGTCCGGCTTCGAGACCCTTGCCATTCACGCCGGTCAGGATCCGGACCCGTCGACCGGTGCCGTGGTGGCGCCGATCTACCAGGTGTCCACGTACGCCCAGGACGGCGTGGGGGGGCTGCGTCGCGGTTACGAGTACTCCCGGTCCGGCAACCCCACGCGCGACGCGCTGCAGGAGTGCCTGGCTGCGCTGGAGGATCCGGCCGGCGCGCTGGCCGGCACGACGCGGGCGTTGGCGTTCGCCTCTGGGCTGGCCGCGGAGGACACCCTGGTTCGCACGGTCTGCCGGCCCGGCTCCCATGTCGTCATCCCCGACGACGCGTACGGAGGGACCTTCCGTCTCTTCGACAAGGTGGCGGCCCGTTGGGGTGTGACGATCACACCGGCGCGGCTGACCGATGTCGACGCGGTTCGTGCCGCCGTGCAGTCAGGACCCACCGATGTGGTGTGGCTGGAGACCCCGACGAATCCGCTGTTGCGGGTCGCCGACATCGCCGCGCTGGCCCAGGTTGCCCACGACGGCGGGGCGATCCTGGTGGTGGACAACACCTTCGCGTCGCCGTACCTTCAGCAGCCGCTGCTGCTGGGCGCGGATGTCGTGGTGCACTCCACGACGAAATACCTCGGCGGTCACAGCGACGTCGTCGGTGGCGCACTCGTCGCGAACGACCCCGAGCTCGGAGACCGGCTGGCTTATCACCAGAACGCCATGGGGGCGGTGGCCGGACCGTTCGATGCCTGGTTGACGTTGCGCGGTATCAAAACTCTCGCGGTACGCATGGACCGACACTGTGACAACGCTCGCCGGGTCGTGGATCTGCTCGTCGGTCACGACCGCGTGTCACAGGTCTACTTCCCCGGACTGCCCGACCACGACGGCCACGACGTCGCGGTCAAGCAGATGCGCGACTTCGGCGGGATGGTGAGCTTCCGTGTGGTGGGTGGCGAGCAAGCCGCCCTCGACGTGTGCGGTCGGACCCGGCTGTTCACCCTGGGGGAGTCGCTCGGTGGAGTCGAGTCGCTGATCGAGCACCCCGGTCGGATGACGCACGCCAGCGTGGCGGGCTCGCCGTTGGAGGTACCGGCGGACCTGGTACGGCTCTCGGTCGGGATCGAGCACGTCGATGACCTCGTCGGAGACCTGGCACAGGCCCTGGGGTGAGGTCGCCGTACGTCGTCTGCGTCGACACCGGGTCGACATTCACGAAGGCGGCGGCGGTCACGGTCGGAGACTCCGACGCCGGGCGGTTGCTTGCCGGTTGCGCCGTACCGACGACCGTCGGTGCCGGACGCGATGTGCTCACCGGCCTGGACGCCGCGGTCGCGGAGGTGGTGGCACGAGCCGGTGGTCGGCCGGAGGGTGTACGGGTCTGCTCGTCCGCCGGTGGTGGGCTGCGCCTCGCCGTCGTCGGGTACGAACGTGCCGTCACCGCGGAGGCCGGCACCCGTGTCGGGCTCTCGGCGGGAGCGAGGGTCGTGCACGTCGCGACAGGCCCTTTGGACCTCCGCTCGGTACAGACGCTGAAGGCCGCAAGCCCGGACGTCGTGCTGCTCGTCGGTGGCACCGATGGTGGGGACAGCGATGTCTTGCGCCACAACGGTTCGTGGCTTGCCGCTCGCGGTCCACGCGTTCCGTACGTCCTGGCGGGCAACGCCGATGTGCGCGATGAGGTGACGGAGGTCTTGTCACAGCGCGGCCGTACCGTCGTCGCGTGCGCGAACGTGCTGCCGCGCATCGGGGTTCTGGACCCGATGCCCGCGCGGACCGCCATCCGCGAGGTGTTCGTGCGTCACGTGATCGGAGGCAAGGCCATCAGCCGCGGGCCGAGGTTCGCGAGCCTGGTGCACGGTGCCACACCCGACCTGGTGCTGGCAGGGGTGGAAGTGCTGGCCGACGCCGACCCTGCTGGTGGCGACGTGCTGCTTGTCGACGTCGGCGGCGCTACCACGGACATCTACTCCGCGCTCCGCCCGGACGCGGATCCAGCACCGCGTGAGGTCGTCGAGGTCCTGTGGCGCGGTCGTACCGTCGAGGGTGACCTCGGCATGCGTTGGGGCGCCGTCGGAGTCGTCGAGGCGGCCGTCACCGAGAAGCTCTTGGACCAGCCCGGCCCACTGCTGCGGGCCGCGACCGCACGGCACGCCGACGTCGGGTTCCTGCCGGCCACCGACGCGGAGCGCGACGCGGACGCCGAGCTCGCCCGGCTCGCGGTCACCGTCGCGCTTCGCCGCCACGCCCGCCCGGTCCGCACCGCCGACGGTCGAGCCTCCGGACGAGACCTGTCCCGCGTCGGCACGGTCGTGGCCAGCGGCGGGGTCTTCCGGCATGCGTCGCCAGATCGGTTGCGGCACATGCTCGATCCGGTACTGACCGATCATGGCGGCGGATGGCGGCTGCCCGCG
>JBDTDW010000017.1:0-5640 GCA_039922855.1 Candidatus Nanopelagicales bacterium
TTGCTGCTGGGGAAGACCGACTCCGTCACGGACGGCAGCACGACGAGTGGCCACTCCAGGCCCTTCGCGCGGTGCACCGTCATCAACGTCACGGCACCGGGCGCCACCGGACGGTCCAGCTCGGGCACGGCGTCATAGCGCCGGGCAGTGTCCAGCCACGCCAGGAACGCGCCGAGTGAGGACTGCCCATCGGCATCGGCGAACCCTGCGACGAGGTCGAGGAACGCGGCCAGCCCTTCGGCGCGGTGCAGCCCGCGCACCTCAGGGCTGGCGGCGAGCTCGACGTCGAGCCCGGTGGTCGTGACGATCCGGTGCACCAGGTCCGACAACGGCTCGCCGACGTGGCGGCGCAGGCCTCGCAGCTCGGCGCTGAGCACCGCGAACCGGTCGAGGGCGCGCGGGTCGTACCCGGCCTCCCCGGGGTCGTCGAGGGCATCGGCCAACGACACGAGCTCAGCCGGGTCAGCGCCCTCTACCGCGGCGTCGAGGGCGGCGGGCAGGTCCAGGTCGGCTTCCGGGCGGCCGTTGTCGCCGGCCAGGGCCGCTGCGCGACGGCCCAGCAGTGCGAGGTCGCGCGGACCCACCGCCCAGCGCGGGCCGGCCAGCAGGCGTACGACCGCGGCGTTGGCACTCGCGTCGTGCAGCGCCTGCAGGACCGCGAGGACCTCGACCACTTCCGGCGCGGTCAGCATGCCGTCCAGTCCCAGGACCTCGACGGCAACTCCCCTGTCGGCCAACGAGTTCTTCACCGACGCGAAGTCAGAGGTGGCACGGCACAGCACGGCGATGTCGGCGGGGGCGCGACCTGCGGCGAGGACCTCGACGACGCGGTCCGCGACCCACTCCATCTGCTCGCCGTGGGTGGGCAACAACGCGATGCGCACCCCACCGCGACCTTTCGCCCCGTCCGGGGACACCAGTGGCTGCACTTGCGGGTGCAAGGCCCGCAACGGTTCGGCAAGGGCGTTGGCCGCCTCGAGGATCAGCGTGCCGGAACGGCGGTTCTCGGCCAGCGGGAGCACCGGCGCGAGGGAGCCATCGGCGTGCGCGAAGTGCCGGGGGAAGTCATCGATGTTCGCCACGCTGGCCCCACGCCAGCCGTAGATCGCCTGCAGCGGGTCGCCGACGGCGGTGACCGGATGGCCGTGGCCGAACAGCCCCGTGAGCAGCCGGCGCTGCGACACCGAGGTGTCCTGGTATTCATCCAGCAGCACGACGGCGTACTGCTCGCGCAGCGCCGCCCCCACCTCAGGGTGCTGCTCGGCGAGGGCTGCACCCCAACGCATCTGGTCGGAGAACTCGACAAGGTCGCGCTCGCGCCTGGCCTCGCGCACGTCATCGACGAGGTACGAGAGCAGCACGCGACGTTGCGCGCACCGGTGCGCATCGCGCACGCCGGACATCGGCTTGAGCAGAGCGTCGATCCGCGCCATGAGCGCGGTGTCGAACGCGCGGACATCAGCGGGCTCGAGGCAGTGCTCGGCCAGCTCACCATCGAGGGCCAGAACATGGCCCACGACGGTGTCCAGGGTGCCGTCGTACGTCGAGAGGTCCCGCCCGGTCCGCGCCACGACGTGATGGACCAGCTGCTCCGACCCGCCCGCGAGCAGCAGCCGGCTGCCCGGCTCCACCCCCAGCCGCAGCCCGTGCTCGGCGATCAGCCGCCCGGCAAAGGCGTGGTACGTGGCGACTGTCGGCTCTCCACGCTCGACGCCGCCGGACGTTGTGGCACCGGTCAGCCGGGCCAGCGCCCGCCGGACCCGGGAGGCCAGCTCACCGGCTGCCTTCGTCGTGAACGTGAGGCCGAGCACCTGCTCGGGGGCGACCTGCCCGGTCGCGACGAGCCAGACCACGCGGGCCGTCATCACTGTGGTCTTGCCGGAGCCCGCGCCGGCGACGACGACGTAAGGGGCCAGCGGGGCGGTCACTGCCGCCAGCTGCTCGTCGCTGAACGCGAACCCGAACAGCTCCGACAGCTGCGCCGCCGCCTGGTGGGTCGATGGGCCGTCCAGCAGGGTCATGGGATCAGCCCCGCGCCCTCGATGTCGGCCGGGCACACGGCGCGGAACGCGCAGGTGCGGCACCAGCTGCCTGGCACCGGGTGGAATCGTTCGGCGCGCACCATCTCCTCGACGGCGGCGAGCTCGGCGAGCACCCAGTTGCCGCCGTCGTCGGACGGCTCCAGCGCGGGCTGGGACTGGACCTTGGGCCGGCCGTCGCGGTCCTGGTTGCGCAGCTGCACCAGCTCGGCTCCGGCAACCACCGTCGCCTTCCCGCTGACCGGCAACCCCGACCGCGTGCGTATGTCGTCGGGCAGGACCGCGAGGGCGCCCTCGGCGACCGCGAGCTGGTAGACCCCGAGCTGCGGGTGCTGGACCAGATCGGCCTTGCTGGGCGGGAACTTCTGGGTCTTCAGGTCGGCGACGTGCACCGCGCCGTCAGCATCGAGCTCGACGCGATCGAAGGACCCGGTGAGCCGTACGCCGTGCTCCCCGCCCGCGACCGTCACGTCGAACCTGAGCTCGGAATCAACCAGCGTGCGGTCCGGGCGGCCCTGGTGCCAGAGCAGGAACCGAGCGAGTGCGCGGGAGGCCTCGGCACGCTCGGCCGTGGACTGCCACGCGGCCTCGAAACCGAGCTCGCTCCAGACCGAGTCCAGAGCCGCGTCGAGGGTGGCGAGGTCGGCCGGGAGTACATCGCGTGCCACGGCGTCAGCGAGGGCATGCACCAGCGAGCCGAACCCCAGTGCCGTCGACCGGGCCACCGTGGCACGCACCTCGTGGTCCAGGAACCAGTGCAGCGGGCACGTGCGGATGGCCTTGAGCTGGCTGCCGGAGAGCTTCAGCGCGGTGTCGACGTGGCGCACCGGGTTGGGCGCGGACGTGGTCTCCCGGATCCCCCACCAGGTGCCGGGATCGGCGGCCGGGACGAGCGCGCGTCCGGCGCCGTCGCGGGCGCTGGCCAGGACCGCCAGGCGGCGCGCGGCAGCTGCCCGCATCACCGGTGACGCCTGCGCGTCGACGGCTGCGCTACGCAGGTTGGCGACCAGTCCGGCCACCGACAGCGGTCGCGCCGGCCGGCCCGCCACGTGCCGCACCGGCACGGCCGAACCAGCCACATCGTCGAGAAACCGTGAGGGCTGCGGCCCGTCGTCGGCAGCGGAGCGTACGGCGGTCACAACCAGCCGTTCCTGTGCCCGCGTGCACGCGACGTAGAACAGGCGCCGCTCCTCCGCGAGCAGCTCGGACATCGGCGCAGCATCGACAAGGCCCGACGCATCGAGCCGGTCGGGCGCGAGCAGCGAGCCCCGGCGTCGTACGTCCGGCCAGACCCCCTCCTGAACCCCGCTGACCACGACCAGCCGCCACTGCAGGCCCTTGGCGCGGTGCGCGGTGAGCAGCCGCACCGCGGGCCCGCGGACCGCCCGCTCGGCCAGCGTGTCGGCGGGGATCTGAGCGGCCTCGAGCTCGTCGAGGAAGTTGAGGACCCCGCGGTGCCCGCCGTAGCGCTCCTCCACCCGGGCGGCAGCGGCGAACAGTGCGACGACCGCATCGAGGTCGGCGTCCGCGCGCCGACCGCCGTCACCGCCGCGCAGCGCGGCGCGCTCGAGCCGCTCGGGCCACCCCGTGCCGCGCTGACCGCGGATGAGGCGGGCCGACGTGCTGGACCACACGGCCCACAGGGCGTCCTCGGCGCTGCCCTGCGCCGCGACGACGTCGCGGGCGGCCCGGATCGTGGCCGCGAGCCGACGCAGCGCCGTCATCGCTCGCGCGACCCGGCGGCGCCGGGGACCGGTCTGCTCGATCGGGCTCGACGCATCCGGGTCGGCCACCAGTGTGTGGACGAGGTCGCGCAGCAGCTGCTGCGACGGCGCGGGGCGAGGGTCGGCGGGGCGCCGTCGCTCGCCGGCGGTGGCGCTGGTGTCACCGTCGCGCTGCGCGGCGCGCAGTGCACGGCCGAGGTGCCGCAGGTCGCCGGGGTCGGCGTCGGCCAACGGCGACACGAGGAGGTCGTGGATGGTTGGCGCGTCGAGCAGCTCGGGACCGGTCACGGCCCGCAGCACCTGCAGCAACGGCGCGATCGCCGGCTCCGCGGCCAACGGCAGCTCGTCGGCTGCGACCTCGACCGGGACGCCCGCGGCCGCGAGCGCGCGACGCATCGGCGGCACCGAGCGACGGCCACTTCGTACGACCACCGCCATGTCGTGCCAGGCGACGCCGTCCTCGAGGTGCGCACGGCGCATCAGGTTCGCGACGTGCGCGGACTCGGCCGACTCGGAGTCGAACGTGACGACATCCAGCGATCCCGACAGCGCGGGGTCGCTCGTGGGGTTGCGGTGCCGTCGTTGGACCGACGCGGGCAGCGGTGCCAGCGATGTGGTGCGCAGGACCCGCGCGGCGGCGTCGCGCAGCAGCGGGCCGAAGCGCCGGGTGCGCCCCAGGACCACGACGGGCGCAGGGTCGCCGGTCGTGGTGACGAAGGTGTCGGGCAAGCGCAGGATCCCGTGACTGTCGGCACCCCGGAACCCGTAGATCGACTGGTCCGGGTCGCCCACAGCGACGAACGTGGTGCCCGGGCCGACCAGTCCCTGCAGCAACCGGACCTGCGAGGGGTCGGTGTCCTGGAACTCGTCGACGAGGACGACGCGGTACGTCGCGCGGAGCTCGCGCTGCACCGCGGGGTCATGCGCGAGCAGGCCCGCCCGATGCACGATCTCGGCGTAGTCACTGACCCCTTCGGCGTCGAGCACGTCGAGGTATTCGCCGAGGAACCCGCCGAGCGATCTCCAGGCCGGGCCGAGCTCGCCGGCGGTGGCGCCGATCAGCTCGAGGTCCAGTGGGTCCAGCCCGATCGACCGGGCCCGGGCCACGAACGCACGGACCTCAGCGGCGAGCCCGCGCGTGCCGAGCGCTGCCCGCAGCTGCGCCGGCCAGGCCAACCGGCCGTCTCGTACGGATCCCTGCAGCAGCTCGCGCAGGCGCAGCTCCTGCTCGGGTCCGGACAGCAGCCGAGGCGGCGCCACGAACGCATCAGAGTCGGCCTGCCGGCGCACGAGGGCGTAGCTGAACGAGTGGAACGTCGTCACCGTCGGGGTCAGGCCGCCGCCGAGGCGCGCGACGACCTGCTCGCGCCACTGCTGCGCCGCCCGGCGCCCGAATGTCAGTCCGAGCACCTGGTCGGCGCGAAGCGCGTCGGGGCCGGCGAGCCGGGCCACCATCGCCTCGACCAGGGTCGTGGTCTTGCCGGTGCCGGGACCCGCGAGCACCAGCAGCGGGCCACCGCGGTGCGCAACGACGCGGAGCTGGTCCTCGTCGAGAGCCGGCGGGAGGACCGACAGCGGAGCCGCCCGGTCCAAGCTCAGCGTGGGGCCGTCACCGCCAGTCGTCCGCATGGCACCGATCAGATCACGGACCTCCGACATCGCGGACGTCCCAGATCACGGACCTCCGACATGAGCGGCAGACCGCACCGGGACCTGACCGGTCAGCCGAGGTCCGGCACCCAGCGGGCCTGCGCCATGATCACTCGGGTCCCGTCCGGACGCAGCGGCGTGCCGTCGGCGCGCAGCAGCCGCAACGCCTCCCCCGCGTGGCACTGCGCCGGTTCGCCGCTGGCGCGTACGACCCGGTGCCACGGCAC
>JBDTDW010000018.1:0-13063 GCA_039922855.1 Candidatus Nanopelagicales bacterium
CAAATCGTATCCCACGTCGATAACAATGCCCGCAACGGCGGCAATCCCGTCGACCGATGCGACGCTCGACGACACCGTCCTCGGGCTGAGAAACAGCGTCTCTGCGATTGCGGAGTTGGTGCGGCCCTGGGCCAGGAGGGCGAGCACCTCGCGCTCCCGCTGTGAGAGAACGTCCAGCGTCTGTGCCGCGTTGCTCCGGTCGAGCAACCGCGTCACCACCAACGTGTCGATGACAGTCTCCCCGCGCACGACCCGCTCGATGCCGGCCAGCAAAGTGGCGGCGTCGTCGACCCGGTCCTTGAGCAGATAGCCGACACCCCGGGCGTTGCCCTGCAGCAGGCGGACCGCGTAGCTCGTCTCCACGTACGTGGACAGGACGAGCACGCCGACACCGGGGTGGTGCTCGCGGATCGCAAGCGCCGCGACCAGTCCCTCATCGCTGAACGTCGGGGGCAGCCGGAGGTCGACGATCGCCGCATCCGGCACGGTGGCATCGACCACGTCCAGCAAGTCCTCCGCGTTGTCGGCCTCGCCGACGATGTCCAGCCCGAGCTCGCGCAGCAGAGCGACCAGGCCGGCACGGAAGAGGCCCGAGTCGTCACAGAGCACTATGCGCATGGGAACCGCGCTCTGATCGTCGTACCGCCGCCGGCCGGGCTCGTAGTCATGAGAGTGCCACCGAGCGCGGCCACCCGGTCCCGCATGCCGGTCAGCCCGCCACTGCCCGGGGTCGGGGTCGCTCCCCCGGCGCCGTCGTCGACGATCGTGAGTAGCAGGTCGGCGCCCTCGGACGCGGCCGACACACTGACCTGCTCCGCTCCGGAGTGCTTGACGGCGTTGGTGAGTGCCTCGGCCGTGACGAAGTACGCAGCGGACTCCACCTCCGGTGGCCAGCGGCGAGGCGCGACCTGGATCCGCGCGGGCAGGGCCAGGCGTTCGGCCGCACTCTCGATCGCCGGGCCCAGACCGGACTGGGTGAGCACCGCGGGGTGGATCCCGTTCGCGAGATCGCGTAGCTCTTGCAACGCCGCCCGCAGGCCGTCGCGTACCTCGTCGAGACGTTCGTGCATGACGGGGTCGTCCGTCGCGGCCCGCGCCGTCGCGAGGCCGGCTGCCACGGACAGAAGTCGTTGCTGCGCGCCGTCATGCAGGTCACGCTCGAGTCGACGACGCTCCTCGAGCCCGACCGATGCCAACCGTTGACGCGATCGGGTCACCTCCTCGAGCCGGGCCTGGGCCAACGCTTGGAGCCGGGCGTTGTCGAGCGTGAGACGGCTGGCCCTGACCACCGCCCCCAACAGATCGCGCTGCTGCGTCACTCCTTCGTCGACCAGCAGGGCCACCCGGACGGCGCCGTCCCTCTCCGGCACAGGAACCAGCTGTCGCAAGTCAGTCGCGCTCAGGTCAAGTACGTCGCCTCCGGCATCGATCCATCCGTCGGTGGCGGTTTCCCTGAAGAGCAGCAGCAGCCCCGGGTCAGCGAGGACGGCACGCAGCGAACGCTGCAGGGCCTCAGGATCGTGCTCTGCGTCCATGTCTGCGAGCAGCGCGGAGACGCGAGCACGCTGCAGCCCTTCGAGCAGTGCTGCGACGCCGAAGGAACCCATCATCACCAGGAGAGCTGCGACACTCGCCAGGGAGGACGCGAGGTTCAGCACGTCGTCCGCCGACTGGAACCAGAAGGTGGTCACCAGCGGGACGACGTTGTTGACCACACCGAAGACGATCGCGCCCACAACTCCCGCCACGAGCAGCGGCACGGCCTGCCGGCGCCCGAGACCGGTGGCGCGGCGGTGCCGTCGTATGACCAGCACGAGGAAGACCACACCCAGCACGACATCTACGAGCCACATCACGACGAAGTTGACGGTGTGCAGACCCTGCGACCGACCGATCGTCGGCCACCATGCGTGTCCGTCGTAGCCGCCCCATGTGGGGTTCCACAGCACCGTTTCGAGCAGCCGCAGTCCCAGGACCAGACCGAACATCGCGGGCACGAACACGCGGTCATACGGGTCGGTAAGCCGGTCCCCCGGGTAGCGCAGCAGCAGCCAGGCCAGCAGGACAGCGACCATCGTCCCCGACACCCACCCGATCGCCGCCCACGGACCCGGATCCCACCGGACCGACTCGAGGACGAACAGCAGCCCTGCGGCCAGCATCAGACGACCGTTGGTCCGCTGCCCGGGTCGGGACGCCAGCCGTGTTCCCCCCACGACCAGGAGCACCGCGACGAACCCGTTGAGCACCTGTACGGCCAGCCATCGACCGGGCACCAGCTGGGGCCACTCGGCCCCGATCATGATCGCGGCTGTCAGCACCCCGATCGCCACGAGGGACCCGCGACCCCGAGGCTTCGCGGCGGGTCGCATGCCCTCATCCTCTCGGATGCCGAACCTCGCGGACAGAGGGGAAACCCTTGCCGTGAACGCGGGTCAGACCCGATGTGCGGCCCCTGTCCCTCGGGCGAGGCTCGTCCTGTCCCGGAGTGACCCGGGTCCTGTTCATGGAGGTCGCGATGTCCATCTCATCAACGGCGGAGCTCGTCGGGCCCTGGCACGCTGCACCAGCGGACATCCGAACCGGGCTGATCGCAGCGGCTTTTGCGCTGGCCGTCGTCGTCCTGCTCGTGGTGGTGGGCATGGCGTCCCACCTGGGCAGCGCGATCGGTGATGGTCCCGTCGCGCCGCACCCGGTCCCGGCGCCCGCCCCGCACGTCTTCGCCCCGTGACAGCCGAGCGTGCCGTGACGGCCGGCCACACCGTGACACCCGATGGCCAGGAGGCCTCCATGCGTACGACGTCTCAGCCCCTGGTCGTCCTTGCCATCACCGTGCTGGTCCTGGTCCTCGCCGGCTGCGGCGGCGGGTCTCCGGCTGCCGGACCGAGGTCCGGCCCGCCCACACCTGCTCCGTCGGTGCTGAGCCAACCGGCCCCGTCGAGCGAGCCGACCCAGAGCCCCACCCCGACCCCGGTGTCCACGCCCGGCGCGTCGATCAGCCTGGCCTCTGTCGGGTGGGTCTCCGGCTTCAAGGTGGCGGTCAACGGGGCCACTGTCTCCGCCGACGGGTCTTCACTGCAGATCAACGCCTTGGTGACGAACACCTCGCAGCGCGACTGGCAGCTCAACGCGATCAGCGACGAGCTGCTCCTGGACCCGGGCGACCAGTCCGGCCTGATCCACGTGAGGAAGATCGTGCCCGGCAACGACGTCATCGCCGGCAGCACCGCGAGGGGCTCACTGACGTTCGAGGTCCCCCCCGGGTTCACCCTGGACAAAGCGGTGCTCGTCCTCGGCGCCCCCGCCAACCACCAGTGGCTGGTGCCACTCCAAACCGGCGCCCGGCCCACCGGCGAGCTACCGGTAACCCTTCGCCCACCGGCAGGGACCCTGCGGACCCCGACCGGGGTGTACTACCGGATCACCTCAGCCCAGCTGCTGCCCTGGTCCTGCGCCTCGGTCGCACCGCACACCGGGTTCATCCCGATCACCAAGGACACCTCCGTCATCGCCGTCAACGGCACAGCCGGAGCGTCTGGCCTGCCCAGGAACGTGCACGCTGACGCGATCGGCTCCATGTCGATCACTGCCCCGGACGGCACCACAGCCGCGGTCACCACACCACCACTGAGGAGCTGGTCGAACAACGACTCGACCTCCAACGAGCTACTCTGCCTACCCGTGCCCGCACACCTACCCGGCACCTACACCATCACCATCACGGACTACGAACACAAGACAGCCACCGCGAAGGTGACCGTGCCCTGAGCGAGCCCGGCCGGCATGGCTTCTGCTCCTTCGGCTCGGTCCATCTGTGCCGTCCAGGCGTAGATGACCGCAGGGCGAAGGCCGACGTCCTGGAGCGACCGGTTCTTCCGGCTGACGACGACGGAGACCATCCCCATCGCTGCGATCGAGACCCACGCGAGCGCATCCGGTCGGTCGCAATGTCACGTCGGTCGCTACGTCACGGCAGCGTCGGCGCATCGCGCGGGTGACCCTAGTGGTGGCCATCCGGGATCAGATGACACGCCAGATGTCGTCGTGTACAGATCCGGGGATGAAGTTGTCAGCGTTCTTCGCCATCAGCGCGGCGTATGCGGCATCAGCCATGAGCGCCATCATCACGGCGTCGAAGTCCGCCAGGCTTTCGTGCCGTGTCGACCAGGAGATGCGGCTGGGGTTGCCCCCAACCGGGACAGCGACGGACACCTCGGTCCCTGTCGTCGTGGTGATGTGCGCGGCGACTTCTCTCGCGAAAGCCAAGGTGCTGGCGAGCTTGCCCGGTGCGATGGTGGCGGATCGGTTGAACGCGATCATGGTTCCTCCAGATGAGCGGCTGGGATGTGAAGACACGGGGTCCTCCTGGGTTCGTTCCAGGCTGGCCGTCCAGATGGGACGCGCGCATCGGTGACATCCCTGCGAACGGGGAAGGGTTATCCCTCTTCTCCGCGCGGCATCGGACCGCCAGACTTGCCTGCGGACGGCAGGGCTAGGTCCATGAAGACGGTTGATGGCGAAGTCGACGTGTGTCGGCCGACGGGGCTGAGGCGTGAGCGCCGAGGCTGTGCGAGTCGTCCGAGGCTAAGGCTTGGCCAGCCTGGGATCCAGGTGGGTATAGCGGTGGAACCATGGCCGGGCCTCCTCGAGCTGGGCAGCCAGCTGGAGCAGGGCACCATCGGCACCCAGACGCCCGATGAGCTGTACGCCGAGTGGCAGACCGGCTGCCGTCCAGTGCAGCGGCACACTGATCGCGGGGCGGCCGGTCAGATTCGCAAGCTGCGTGTATGGCACCCATCCGAGGTTGTCCGTGATGATCTGGTCGAGGATCCCCGACGCCGCCAGCAGCTTGCCGGCACGCGCCCTTGCAGCCGTGCGCGAGGCCCGCTGGAGCACGTTGGTAGACGTGAGCGCACCCACCATGAGCGGTGGCTTCGCCAACGTCGGGGTGAGGAAGAAGTTGTATGAATCATGGAATCTGGCCAGTGCGCGCACATAGTTGTTGACGTTCGCGATCGACTGCAGTAGCGCCTTGATACCGGCCGCACGACCAAGCTCGGCGCACGCCAGGGTGTCGGCCTCGAAATGGCTGTCCGGTGAGCCGAGGCGGCGCTTCACTTCGGCGACCTGGCCGTACAGCTGGGCGAACCAGATCGTGAGAAAGTCCCGAGCCAGTGCCTCGTCGTCGTGAGGTGGCGCCACCTGCTCGACCTCATGCCCGAGCTCGCTGAGAAGCACTGCTGCGCCCTCGACGGCCGCGATCGCCTCAGGATCGGGGTTGGTGTTGATCGCAGAGGAGTACGAGTAGCCGATGCGCAGCGTGCCCGGTGGGCGGGTGATGATCTCGGCGAAGCGTACGGGAGGCTGCGCAACCTCGTACGCGTTGCCGGGGTCGGGCCCGATGATCGCGTCCAGCAGGGCGGCACTGTCGCGCACGGTACGGGAGACCACGCCTTGGGTCACCATCCCAAACATCACCTCGCTCGTCTGAGGTCCGTACGGCGCGAGGCCACGACTGGTCTTCAAGCCCACCAGACCGTTGCAGGCGGCTGGGATCCGGACCGAGCCGCCACCATCGTTGGCACCGGCGGCCGGCACGATGCCGGCAGCGACTGCCGAGCCCGACCCCCCTGAAGAGCCACCGGGGGTGCGCGCGAGGTCCCAGGGGTTGAGGGCGGCTCCCCAGAGCTCGGACTCGGTGACCGCCTTCGCTCCGAACTCCGGGGTGTTCGTCTTGCCGAAGATCACGAGCCCCGCGTCGAGAAAGCGTTCGGTCACCCGAGCATGGGCCTGGGCGACGTCACCAGCGAGGGCTCGTGACCCGTTGGAGGTGGGGAACCCCGCATACTCCTGCGCGAGATCCTTCACCAGGAACGGCACCCCGGCGAACGGGCCAGAAAGGTCAGGGTCGGATGCCCGGCTGTCCGCGACGTCAGTCAGTGGTGCGACGACCGCGTTTATCAGCGGGTTGACCGCATCGCGACGCTGCCGGGCCAGGCGGAGCAGCTCGATGGCCGTGACCTGCTTCTCCACAACGAGCGCGGCCAGAGCTGTCGCGTCTGATGCAAGGTACTCACCGAGCTTCATCGCGGAAGTCTAGGGTTCGCCGACACGATCAGCGCAGCGTCTGCTGGCATAACCATCGAGGCGGCTGCTGATGGCAACAGCCCAACGATCATTCGGTCACAGCGTGACCATGATCTCGCGGGCGCCGTGCTTGAATCGCCCCAGGACCGGACGAGCCCGATGCTGGCGAGGACTCTGCACAGTTCTTGGACAAGACGAGGTGCCTCGTCTGCTGCCTCGCTGACCAAGATCCGAACGGTGCATGCATGCCACCCCGGAGCAACGTCAACCGCGACTGGCTCGGCGAGGCGGGTCGTCAACGTGTCCGCTAGTCGAAGATCGTCTGGCGTACCAGCTCACGCTGCTCGAGGGCAGCCGCGACCCGCGCCAGCACTTCGTCGGTGACAGGCAGGTCGAAGACCTCGCGCACGAACTCCGGCAGGTCCGGTCGGTAGTCGTGAGCCCACGCTCGATACTTGCCGGGGATCTGGGCGTTCTTCATGTCCACCAGGCTCTGGAAGAACGTCGTGAGCGGGAGCCATCGCATCGCGGCGGGAATGCCGCGCGGGCTCGCGGGCGGGACCTGCTCCACCGGCGGTCGATCCGCTCCCAGCCACGCAGGTGGACGTACCAGCAGGTCGGCACCGAACTTCGTCACTCCGTCGTTGTGGTGGCTGAGCAGCACGTAGCGCAGCTCCTTGCGCGCCTGGGCCGGCAGCTCGGCGATCTGGCCGAAGTCGTTCACGACGACGAGCAGGGACCGGTCAACGTCTGACCGAACCTCACCTGTGACCTGTTCCTTCCACTTGCTCGCGTAGGGCGTTCCGATCCACAGCGCCCGATCGATGCCCACAGCCTGCGGCCCCAGCGTGCCCCAGTGCATGAACACGTCCTGGCTGGTGTGGGCGCCCAGCGACTCGCCGAACAGCACCACTTTCGGACGCCGTTCTGGCGGCATCTCACGCACCCGCTCAGCGATCCGGAACCACAGCAGCCTGTTCTGCTCCCGTGCGGCGCCGACCTTGCCGAGCGACAATGGCGAGGGCCGCTTGGAATACTGCATCGTTACCGTGGCGACGTCTCCCAGAGTCAGGTACTGAACCAGTGCAGTGGCGCAGTAATTGACGTAGCCGGTCCCGGTCGGGGACACCAGCACGAGCATCGAGCGGTCCCACGCATCGGTACGGTCCAGCTCGGCGAGTGCGAGCTCGACGCGTTCCGCGGCCGTCGGAGCGTTGTCCAGTCCGACGTAGACCTGGATCGGCTCGGCAACCGCTCGTTCACCCATGACAGTTGGAATCGACAAGTCGTCGGCCGGCATCCCGGTGGGGCGGTCCGTCAGCGGTTCGGTGCGCACCACCGAGACCGCGTGGCGACGCCCCTCGCGGCCCAGTCCCTCCCAACCGACGAGGCTCGCGGGATCGCCGCTGACGTACGGCGTCGTCCAACGACCGGCGGCCTGCCCATCCAGGACGCCCTCGTACTCCGAGGTGCCGGACTCGAGCTTGTGCATGGTTCGCGACCAGAGCTTGGACACCCCGAAGGCCAGAGCGCCCGCCGTAGCGGCATGGGTGATCAGGCGCCACACCCGCGGCGAGCCGGGCAGTACCGACGACGCGGCCGAGGCCAACGCATTGCCCGTCAGCGATTCGCCGTACGCGACCGCGGTCAGCACGGCGACCGCACCGACCGCGGCGGCGGCTCCCAGGACCGGTGAGCCGGACGTCAGATCACCCGCGACCGAGTCAGGGGACTCCTGGTGGCGCAGCCGCTGCCGCACGAGCGCGACGCCGAGCCCGAGCGGCACCGCGACTGGCAACCGTGCGAGGCGCACCCGCGACCCGGTTCGAGCGTCCAGGGCTGCGGCACCGAGCTGGCCGAACGCGAGAAGACCGCCGCCGAGTCCGGCCACTCCGAGTCGCCATGCGGACTGCCGTGCCAGGCCCCGCGCCAGTGCCTCCCCGGGGCGGGCAGCCAAGATTCGTCCGACGGCCATCGCCACCGGTACCGCCGCCAGCTCGGTAGCGAGGATCGCGAGCTGCTCCCTCTCGGCGGCGGTACGCCCCCAGCGCTCAGGGACGTAGGGCGCGCCCGCCTCGCCGATCACTTCCAGCACGTCGTGGCCCACGATGGCGAGCAGGTAGGCGGTACCAGTGCTAAGAGCGGTGATCAGGCCCTGGTCCTTCCAGGTCCGCGCCGACAGCGACGGCGCGAAAGTCCCCGGCGCGCTCTCCGCCGCGACCAGCAGGGCCACACCGTGCCCCGGAGTAGCCAGCGACGACGTCCAGTCCATGTCCACTCCCACTGTTCGCCGTGTCTACTTCGTCGCGGACAGTCGAGCACAGCAGCCCGGTCCGCGGTAGGCATCCCCACGATCGGGGGAAACGGTCGCGTCTGTCGTTCCCGGCAGCGTACGGTCCTCAGGGCAACTGCGCCCTCGGCCAGCCTCATCCGATGCGGGAAATCTACGGGGCGCGTCGAGGTGATTGCATCGCCGCACGGGGGTGGACGGGCTAAGTTCACCCCTCCCCTCGGGCTCCGTGAGCCGACCGACCTTCGAACTGTTCTTCGTGCCCTTCGTCGGCCTCGCCCTCGGCGGGGCGCTCGGTGCTCTGTTCGGCAAGATGGGCAAGTCCGGCGCCGACGACCAGTTCTGGTCCCAGGTCCAAGCGATGCTGCCTCCTGGCAGGGTCGCTGTCGTGATCATGGCTTCCAAGATCACCGAAGACAAGCTCGCGGACGCCATGAAGTCGTACGGCGGCGAACCTGCGCAAGACCTCACTGTCCGAGGAGGATGGGAAAAAGCTGGCCGGGAGCGCACCGGTGCCTGCTGAGGTGGCCGCATTGCGACTGCGAACACATTGACCGAGCCAGCGCGCGCACTGGTGCACCACCCTGCACGTCGTAACCAGGTCAGCCTGCACCTACACTTCGAGCATCGCCGCAGTCCTGCTCGGATCGATCGTCGGACACCGCATGCTTCCCCGCCCTGACCACGAGCATCCGCCGCGCGCGATCGCCCCGAGAACCGTGCACGCGTAACGATGGAGCCCACCATGAACGCGGACCCCCGCGACTCGTCTGGCACCGCGACCGGGAGCGCGCCTGACGTCCAGGCGCAATCAGAAAACCAACTCGCAGTGGAGGGTCATTCCTCCCCACCGCCGGTCCGATCGACGCACACCGGTCGACACTCGTTCGCGAGCCGGGTCGAGCTCTTCGCGACGATCCTGCTCGCGATCGCGACGGTCGCCGCGTCGTGGTCGGCGTTCCAGAGCAACAAGTGGAGCGGAGTGCAGGCCAACTCCTACGCCGCGTCAGGGGCTGCACGCACCAACGCCACGCAGGCCTCGGCGACAGCCAATGCGCAGACCGTCGTCGACGTGGACACCTTCATTGCCTGGGCGTCCGCCACCAAAGCCGAAGGTGACAAGTACCGGGTCGTCGACGGGAAGTTCGAACCCCAACCAGGGACGTTGTCCGCGTTCCTCTTCCAACGATTCCGCAGCGAGTTCAAGCCCGCGGTCAACGCCTGGATCGCTACCCACCCTCTGACGAACCCCGCCGCGCCCTCAACCCCGTTCGCGATGCCCGAGTATCGCCTGGCAGACGCGACCAAAGCTGCGTCCCTCAATGCCCAGGCCGACGACCTGTCTGCCAATGCGCGAGCGGCGAACCAGACCTCGGACAACTTCGTGCTGCTGACGGTGCTGTTCGCCTCCGTGCTGTTCTTCGCCGGCATCAGCACAAAGTTCGAGGTGCACCGCAACAAGGTCATCATGCTGACGCTGGCAACGGTGATACTGATGGGCACCCTCGGCGTGCTGGCCACATTCCCTGAGACGTTCTGACGGCTCCACCGGCTGTGCGCCCGATTGCCCGGGCTCCTGAGACCGCACGCAGGTTCCGCCGGGCCAGTCGCCCAAGTCGGTGGCGTCTAATGCCGCAGGTTTGGTCACGAGTGGGTGAGAACGCGCCTATGGCCTTCCCGAACGGCGTCAGGAACGGGGCGCTGACCGACCTTTCTCCGGATCACGGTCTCGAGGGAGACCCCGTGGCGACGACGGTCGACGCGTCCCCGCGCCGGGCCGTGGCGAGGCGGTAGAGGGGCTCGGTTCCTCCGCGGGGACCGTGCGCAGGAAGGACTCCGACGCCACGGTCCGGCATTCGTCGCACCCAGACATCGACGCGTTGAACACGACGACATGCCCAGCGAACTTGGAGAACTCGCAGACCCTGCCGCCGGAGAGCGTCAGGAGACGTCCCGGTCGGCGCCCGGGATGCGGTTTGAAGCGGGCGCCACCTCAGGCTGCGCGGGCTCGGCACGGGGAGCCGCCGTGATCCTTCGGACCGTCACGCCCACCAGCAGCATCAGGAACACTCCACCAAGCATCACGAGGAGCCAGCCGATGGCGGAGTCGGCGACAATGGCGACGGGGTAGCCGACAGCATACGACGCGAACATCGCGGCGGCCAGAAGCACCTGCACCCGTGTGGGTCGTGCCAGGTGGCCGCGGTACACGCGCCGATTCTGCCCGACCTCGCACCGTCCGTGCAAGGGACCGCGTCGGTCCACGGCGAGCGGAGACCGAGCCGGTGTCAGCCACCAACCACGTACTCGGGAGCGCTGAACCCACCGCTCGGGAATCCCTTACAGAACGGCTCTTGCCAGTCCGTGCTAACGGGCAGGTAACAGTGATGTCCGCGCCCCATCTGCGCTGCTGGGTGAGTCGCCCCGGCATGTCCGGGAACCTCCGGATGCACCCGGGAGGTTCGCTGGGTGGTTCACCCGCCAACCTGCGTCGCGTCGACAAATGGGACAAGCGCGGCCCCCGCAAGACCTCGACAGCTCGTGCAATGGTCGTCCTCGGTACGGCCACCTACTCGCCGCGCCCCTCTACGGAAGCGGGCAGTGTCCGGGTGGACAAGGTTGCCAGGTAGAAGACGGGTGTCGCGGCGACCAGCACGGGACCAGCCAACGGGGCAATGAGCCCCACGGAAATCGTGATAACGAGCGCCACCACGGCCACGAGAACACGCCGACGCTCCCCTGCCAGGAACGCCGTGCTAGCTATGTCGCGGAGCAGGTTTGGCCGGCTGCGCAGGGTGGTGCACAGCCAACCGTAGCTTGCCGATAGCGCAAGGCTGATGAGTGCGAACAGCGCGAGGGCGACTGACCTGTACGACTGCTCCCCCAACCGCCAGGCGCTCGCAACTACCGCCGTCGGGAACGGCAGCACCGAGGCCAGCAGCAGCACGACCGTGTTCACCAGGATCAGCCGAAGGTCGACCTGTCGCACCAGCGAGAAGACAACATGATGGTGCAGCCAGACCGAGCCGATCATCACAAAAGCGGCTCCCCTGACGTATCCGTGGGTCATTTCCTGCCGGGGAGTGCTGGGCGGTGGCCGCCGAGGCTGAGCATCGCGAGGGCGATGAGGGCGTCGGGTTTGGCGAATCCGAAGGCCATCCGGGTGATGAGCCGGATCTTGGTGTTGGTCGACTCGATGAGGGCGTTGGACAGGCCGTGCTCGATCGCGGCCAGGATTCGGGGTCTGTGTTTGACGATGCTCTTCTGCAGTTTCACGAAAGCGGGGATCCGGCAGCGTCGCGCCCAGCCGATCCACCGCGCCAGCGCGTCGAGGGCCTGGTCGTGGGGTAGTTGGAAGATCACGCGCAGTCCCTCTTTGAGCAGGTAGGCGCGGTGCAGCTTGGGGTCGGTGGCCGCGATCCAGGCGAGCTTGGTCTGCTGGTTCTCTGTCAGGTTCTCCGGGTTCTTCCACAACGCGAACCGGACACCCTTAAGTGCTCGGGCGCGTTCGCTGCCCGGACGCGGCGCGGCGTCGGTTCGGGGGCGTCCACGGCCGCGTTTGGGTTCTGCGCGGGCCAGGGCACGTGCCTCGTTCCACGCCGCGCGCCGGACCTCGTCCAGTGCATCGGTGGCCCACCTCACGACATGGAACGGATCAGCGACCCGGACCGCGTCCGGACACTTCTCGGCCACCACGACATCGATGAAATCGGCGCCGTCAGCGGACACGTGGGTGATCTGGGCGCAGCGCTCGGGACCGAGCAGATCGAAGAATCGACGGACCGTGGCGCTGTCCCTGCCTGGCGCGACCCAGACCAGCCGGCCGGTGTCGTGGTCCACGACCACGGTCAGGTACTTGTAGTTCCGCTTGTAGGAGATCTCATCGATCCCGATCCGTCGTAGCCCAGCGAACAGGTCGACCTGCGCTGTGGTGTCGGCCCAGACCCGGGTGATGATCGCACCTACCGTGCGCCAGGCGATCCGCATCAACTCGGTGATCGCGGTCTTGGAACACTGAGTCGCCAACCAGGCCACCTGCTGATCGAAGACCAGCGTGTGACCCACACCGTGACGGGCCCACGGAACCGCCCGCGCCGTCGGGCCGTGGACCGCACAGTTCACCCGAGGCGCCTCAGCCTCCAAGAACACCTCCACCACACCCAGATCCAGACCCCGCCAGCGGCGCCGGCCTTCGCCGCGGTCGTACCACGACGCCCGTGCCCCACACCGTCCACAGCGACCCCGAGAAGCACCCCGCGGCCGAACGTGCACGACCACCAGGTCTGCTTCCTCGTCGTGCTCGACATCCTCGATGACCGTGTTCTCGACGCCCAAAAGGGCGCGCCATAGGCTGGCGACTCGCACGCCGTTCTCCGCTCCTAGGTTCCTGACTCTCGACAAGCCAGAAACCTAGACGGGGAGCGGCGTGCAGCCATTCAGGGGCCGTCAACCAACCCACGGATACGTCAGGGGAGCCGGTTTTGGTACTGGTTTCGCCGAGGTCGTTCGACATCAAGGCTGAGAGGCGGCAGTCCCACGACCGGTGGAACGTCAGCGTCGCCCGTGTTCCGATGTGGTTCAGCGATTCACATCGGCATACATCGTGCGAACTGCCCACTATGCCTAGATTACGGCAGCGACCGTTCTTATCGTGTGATCTGAATCATACGAATCGTTTTGTTTGCA
>JBDTDW010000019.1:0-5231 GCA_039922855.1 Candidatus Nanopelagicales bacterium
GGGCGCGCTGCACCATGACGTACGCGAAAATGATGGCGATGGGGGCGAGCAGCAATAGCAGCCACCACGGTGACTGGAACGTCATGAGGCACTTCCCGTTGGAGCAGTGAAGGAATTGATGGCGGGGGTATGACTGTGGCCGCGGCGTGCGGTCGCGATGTCGCCGGAGCGGCGACGGTTGTGACGGCCGGTGACGAACTCGATGACGTCGAGCACCCAGTCGCGGTCGGTGGACAGCACCAGGTGCTCCGCGCCCGCGGCCCGGATGTCCTGGCCGATGCGAGCGTGCCGTGCCGCGGAGGCGGCGGCGTACTTCTGGCGCAGGTCCTTGGACTTCGTCTGCACGTGCAGCTCGCGCCCGGACTCGGGATCGACCACGGTCAGCATCCCCACCTCGGGCAACGTGAACTCACGTGGGTCGGTCACCTGCACGGCGATGAGCTGGTGCCGTAACGCCAACGCGCGCAACGGGTGTTGCCAGTCGGAAGGGTCGAGGAAGTCGGACACCACGACGACCTGGCCACGTCGCGCGACGGTCTTGCGCAGCTGCAGCAGCGTTGCCGCCAACGTCCCGGCGGCGCCCTGCGCCGCACTCTGGCGGGGGGTCTCGTACAGGTCCGACAGTGCCGCCACCATCGCCATCCGGCCGTTGGCCGACGGTCGCGGCGGCGCTGAACCGGCGCCGGACACGACCACGCCGAACCGGTTCGCCGACCGCACCGTGAGGATCCCGAACGCAGCAGTGACCGCGAGGACCACCTCGCGCTTCTCGCGCTGGGCCGTACCGAAGTCCATGCTCGCGGACCGGTCGGCGACCACCCAGGTCTCCAGCTCGCGGTCCGCCTCGGTGGTACGGACGTACGTGTCCAGCGACCGCGCGGTCAGGCTCCAGTCGATGCGGCGGGCGTCGTCACCGGGCTCGTACCGCCTCGCGCCGGCCCGTTCGCTGCCGGGTCCGATCGCGGTGGTGCGGTGATCCCCGCTGCGCATCCCGTCCAGGCGCCGACGGATGTCGAGCTCGAGGCGGCGTAGCACCTCCGCCTTGCTGACGACCTGGGATGCCGTCGCGGACGGGACCTCGCCGACACCCGGGACCGGAGCCAGCTGCACCGGTGACCCCGGGGCAGGGGGCGACCCTGCGGGCCGGGCCGGAGTTCTCACGGTCTTCATCCGGCGGCCTGCGCCCAGCCGTCGGTGCCGGGGACCACAGTGGTCGCGGTGGGGACCAGCGTGCGGGTGACCTCGTCCTGGTGCGGTGCCACGCGGGGCGCCGGGACCGTCTCGAGGATCTGACGCAGCACCGTCTCGACGGTGATGTCCTGGGCGAGCGCCTCGTAGCTGAGCATCACGCGGTGGCGGAGCACCTCGGGGGCGACGTCGAAAACATCCTGCGGCACAAGGAACCTTCGGCCGCGCAGGACGGCCAGGGCTCGGCCGGCTGAGATCAGTCCGAGGGTGCCTCGGGGGCTGGCGCCCAGCGCGATCAGCTCGGCGTGCGAGGCGACGCCCCACTTCGCCGGCTCACGGGTTGCCATGACCAGGCGGACGGCGTAGTCCTGCACCGCGTGGTGCACGAACACCTCGCGAGCCACCTTCTGCAGGCCCACGAGCTGCTCAAGGGTGAGGACCTGCTCGGCCTTGGGGGGTGTCACGCTCATCCGACGAGCGATGGCGTTCTCCTCGTCGTACGAGGGCTGGTCGACCAGCACGTGCATGAGGAAGCGGTCGCGCTGGGCTTCGGGCAGGGCGTACACGCCCTCGGACTCGATCGGGTTCTGGGTGGCCAGCACCAGGAAAGGCTCCGGCACCTTGCGGGTCTGCCCGGCGATGGAGACCTGGCGCTCGGCCATGACCTCCAGCAGTGCGGACTGCACCTTGGCCGGCGCGCGGTTGATCTCGTCGGCGAGCACCAGGTTCGCGAAGATCGGGCCCCACTCGATGTCGAACGCCTCGGCGGACGGGCGCCACACGCGGGTCCCGACGACGTCGGCGGGCACCAGGTCGGGGGTGAACTGGATGCGGGCGAACTGCCCGCCCACGACATCGGCCATCGTGGACACGGTCAGCGTCTTGGCCAGCCCGGGCACCCCCTCGATCAGGCAGTGACCCCCGGCGATCAGGCACAGCAGCGCCCGCTCGACGAGGCGGTCCTGGCCGACGACGACGCGCTTGACCTGGAACAGGGCGTCCTCGAGCAGCTCGGCGTCCTGGCGGCGGTGGGGCTCGGGCATCGCGGCCGCGGGGTCAGTCATCGTGGGTCCATCCGTTCGGGGTCAGGTCGGGGCTGGGGCTCGGGGTGCTGCGGTTCTCGGTGCTGCTGCGGTTCTCGGTGCTGCTGTGGGTCTTCGGTGCTGTGGGTCTTCGGGGTTGCTGGTTGCTCAGCCTGCCGCATGAGTCTGTGGACGGGCTGTGGGCCACGTGTGCAGCTGGGAAGATCCCCGGTGCCCGGTCTCACAGCGCCCTGACAGGTTCCTCCGGGAGAATCGGAGCAGGCCAGGTACGTATTCTTCGAGCCCAGGACGACGGGGCCGACGCACAGCAGGAGGCTGCGGTGAGCCAGGACGACCGCCCCACGGCGGTGCCGGCTGTGCCCGAGGGGGTGCGCGAACCTTCCGAGGCGGCCGGGTCCGCGCCGGCCGTGGGGCCTTCCGGGCAGACCGCGCCTGTCCAGACGACGGTGCCTGTCGAGGCGACGGTGCCTGTCCAGACGACGCTGCCGACAGCGGCTGCTGTCGGCGTGATGGCCGCGGGTGCGCCGGATGGCTGGTACCCCGACCCGTGGACGCCCGGTCAGCGGCGCTATTGGAGCGGTGAGAGCTGGTCCGCGCACGTGTTCGCGGACCGGACCGTCGGGGACCAGGCAGGGTTCGCCGCCCGCGCCGGGGCCACGAACCCGTTCCGCGACCAGCACGCCACCGCGCCGGACCCCCGCTCGGCACCACCCCCGCACTGGGTGGCCCCGTACACCGCGCCCGTGCGGCCTGCGTACACCGCACCACCGCCGGTCGAGCCACCGACCGAGAGCTCGAGCAAGCCCCTGATCTGGATCGCGGTCGCGGTGACCCTCGTCGCGGCCATGATCCTGGGCTTCGCCCTGACCCGGATCCCCAGCAGCACCCCCGACGCGGCGCCGCTGCCGCCCACGGCCCCGGTCCTGCCGACCCTGCCTCCGGTCCTACCGACACCGGGGCCCAACTCCTCCGCGCCCGTCGCCCCTTTGCAGCCGGTTCCCACCGACATCGGCCGGCTCGGGCTACGCCAGTCCGACGTCACCGGCACCATCGCGGTGGTCCCGGTGCCCGGCGGGTACGACGTCGCGGGCTCGACCACGCTGGCCCTGTGCAACGCCAACTTCCCCAGCGAGGGCCGACGCCAGGAACGTGTACAGGTCGTCGCCCTGGGGTTGCCCGACCTCGCGAGCGGACTGCTGCAGACCGAGGTCGTGCGGTACGACAGCACCGGCGGCACCGACCAGGCGTGGGCGGAGCTCCAGGCCGCCGCGGCTTCCTGCCCGAGCACCCCGGTCACGAGCCCGGTCGATGGCACGGCATCGACCACGACGTTCGGCCCGCGCCCCGACACCGCCTGGCCGGTGGTCGCGGGCGTGAAGCGGCTGGCGTACGACAAGACCACCGTCGATGACCAGGGGTCCTCGCAGCACACCGTCGAGGTGTACCTGCAGCGCGGAAACATCTTGCTGGGCGTGTACTTCCCGGCGCTGGGCCAGCCGCAGATCTCGGTGCAGGGGCAGACCACGATCGCGGGCATCGTCCACGTCTTCGAGGAGCGGCTGGCGGCCCTACCGCCGTCCGGGGCCGCCTCGACCGGCGGTGCCGCCCCCTCGCCCGGAACGACCGCCTGAGGCAGCCGGAGGACTCGCACCAGCGGGACGGCGTCAGTGGTGCGTCAGGCGGCTGTGGGATTTTTGGCTGCCAGGGTGTGTGCCGCCCGCTTGCTCCAGGTCACGAGCGCGAGCACCCCGATGATGATCTGCGGTACGAACGACGCGGCCCGCCACACCAGGTCGGCCGCGGTGGCGTTGCCGGCGGAGACGCCCATGCTGGTGAGCAACGCGATCATCGTGGCGTCCACGGTGCCCAGGCCGCCCGGTGGCAGCGGGATCATCAGCCCGATCTGTGCCACCGCGAACGCGCCGAAGGCCACGCCGATCGCGGTCGTCGGCCCGGAGCTCTCCACCCCTCGCAGTGCCGCGAAGAAGATCAGGAACTGGGTGAGCGACACCCCGAGCTGAGCCGCCGTGATGCCCGACCAACGCCGGCGCACCAGGCCCACGATGTCGGTACGGAACTTCACGATCGCCGGCACCGCATCGAATTCCCGGCCCTTGCGAAGGCGACGTAGCAACGGACCCGCGACCTTGTTCGTGATGCGGCCCAACCTGCGGGCTAGCGGCTCGCTGCGCATGATCAGCGCGAACACCACGATCATGACGACGAGCACGACCAGCCCGATCACCCCGATGTACACGTACGAGCCGGCAGCCTGCCCGGACGCCGCGATCGCGATGACTCCCAGGATCGGCAGCAGCAGCGTCACGAACATGCTCCACACCCCGACCGCTCCGATCGCGGCGGTGCTGGCCGTGGGAGTGACCTCGTACGAGGCGAGCATCGCGTACTGGATGCCCAGCCCGAACGCCCCACCGGCCGGCACCCCGTTGCTGATCGCGAACGCGGCCTGGTTCAGCTGGAAGCTGTGCCAGTAGCTCAGTCCGGGCACGGCGGCAACGAACGGCAGCCCGTACACCGCCAGGTAGAGCAGCACCGCCAGCACGATGGTCACCAGTGCTGCCGGTGTCATGTTCTGCAGGGCCGTGAGCGCGTCCTGGTACGACCCGATCTGCGGTATGACCTTGACGAAGATGAGCACGATGATCACGAGCCCGACAGCCCCGAGGATCAGCGTCTTCTTCTTGTCCAGTGGCGGGGGTGGTGCGGCGTCCTGCTCGGGGACGGTGGGTGCCAGCGCCATGACCTCTCCTGTCGAACCGGGCGGCGCGGACGCCGAACCTGCCTGAACGCAACCCGGACGCTACTACCGCCCCCATTCCCCTGAGCCGGCACGCGGGGGATTCATGATCGGTAGGCAGATGGGGAGGTAGGCGCCAGAGACCGAGGGGTAGTTGCGCACGAAGGCCGCGGCACCGACCCTCACATTCTGCCTACCGATCAAGGTCCCGGCCTCGGCCACGGCAACATGTACGGGTTTTC